>JBEPZA010000062.1:0-5252 GCA_041641075.1 Aquificaceae bacterium
TCTTTCCTGAAGATAGAGCAGATAGGAAATACGCAAAAGTCTACAAATATCTAGTAAAATCTCAAAAAATAGAATTGAAAAATCTGGACTTTATGATGAGAGCTTAGGAGAGGGCTTTAGGAAGATAGAAAACTTTCTTTTTGCTGTTGAAAATCTCAAAAATGGTAGAGGTGTAGATATATCTTCCTTATAGTGAAGGAAGTCATAAAATGGAAGAGTTTGCCATAGTTGTCCTGGATAGAAAACATAGAGGATTTTTCTTGATGGATATTAAAGAAACACAAGAAGTATGAGATATCTTCTAGGCTTTGGCTACAAGGGCTCATAAGTTTCATACCAAAGGGGCTACTTTAAAAGGAGTTCAAGGAAATACGAAATTCTCTGTACCTTCAAGGAAAGGAGAAACCAATGTAACGCAACATGGCATGGCAAATACAGATTTAACACTAGTCTAAGAAAGACATAGATGGTTTAAAGCTGTAAGTGATACTCTGATAGAAATTTGGAAAGAATTCAAATTTGATAAATCCCTAATACGTAGCAAAATAGAGGATATGAAGGAAATTTTTCACACTTAGATTTTAGAGAGATTTGCAGACTATATAATTAAGGAGCAAAGTTATAGACCTTCTAGTACAAAAGAACATATCTAGCTGTAGAAAGGCTCGGGGATTTACCGGGTAAGTTAGCTGTCCGTGAAGTGCTAAAAATGCTACAGATAGGAAACGTGAGGGAGCTATTAGTTCCATTGGACCATTCAATCGAAGGTTATTTGTGCTCTAAATGGCACATTCCAAGTGTCGAACCTGTGTGTCCTTTGGAAGATGAGGAACCCATTCCTATAGCTGATTTGGTAAACGTAGAGATAACACTCGAAGAGAGAGGGAAGTGAGAGTCTTGGTCAATCCTATTGTGCAAGAGGAAATGAAAGAACCTTGCGCAATACTTAGGTTTAGTGTATAATTTTTTGCATTACCAGAGGGCAGGGTATCATGAAAGAACGAGTAGTTGTCTTTATAGATGGTCCCAATATCTTCTATGCTATAAGGGATCTGAATATAAAAATTGATTACCGAAGGCTTGTAAATTTTTTAGTTAAGGATAGAAAACTCGTAGAAGCGCGCTATTACACCTCAATGCCAAGAGAAGAAGATGTTCAAAGTTCCGAATGGGAAAGTTATATGAGGCAAAAGAAATTTCTAAAAAAACTTGAATCGCAAGGAATAAAGGTAATCGTGACAACTCTAAAAAAACTACCTTCAGGAGGATACGAAGAAAAAGGTTTGGATATAATTTTGTCTACAGATATGTTGAAGTTGTCTAAAAAATATGATACAGGTATATTAGTTAGTGGAGATGGAGACTTTGTTAATGTTGTGAAGGAAATTAAGCAGATTGGAAAGCGCATAGAAAATGCGGCTTTTATAAAAACAAGCTCTTACCAATTGAGAAACGCATGTGACAGGTATATTCCTCTCGATGATTACACAAACAGATTTATAAGAAAAACAGTCGCCAAAGAAATAAGCCTATGGAAAAGAATGTTGAATTCAGTAGTAAATTTCTGGAAGAGGATATGAATTTTCTCATTTTAGATGATAATAGCGAATGTATTAAAGGTCCCAAAAGAACGAATTATATAAATCGCACTGCATCTATAGTTATAAGTAGCTTAGATGGTGTTTATGTGGGACATGGATACTTTATAAAAAGACCTATAGCGGATGAAGCATACGAAGCTATAGAAGCGTTACTTAAAGAAATAGCAAAAGCAAGAGTTGCGGTAAATCCAAACCTAAAAAAAGAAATGAAAGAAATTTTTGCAATGCATAGATTTAGTGTATGAGCAGAGATCGCGTAATTGTGTTTATAGACGGATCCAATTTATTTCACGCTATTAGGTACCTAAACATAAAAATTGATTATCAGAAATTAGTAGGCTTCTTAGCTGGTGACAGATATCACGTAAGGACATACTTTTACAGTGCTGTACCTAAGGAAAAAGATCTAAAAAAGAACTCTCCAGAATGGGATAGTTACCTAAGACAAAGAAGGTTTTTAGAGGAACTTTCCTTACAAGGAATAAAAGTAAAGGTAGCGAACCTAAAAAAGTTACCATCAGGGGAGTTTGTAGAAAAGGAAGTGGACATAATGCTTGCCACAGATATGCTTAGTATGGCTTATATGGATAACTACGATACTGGTATTCTTGTCACTGGGGATAGTGATTTTTCCTATACTGTAGAGGAAATCCAAAGGATAGGAAAACGCATAGAGAATGCATCCTTTAAGAAAACTAGTTCTTACCAATTAAGGAAAGTTTGCGATAAATTTATTTTGCTGGATGATTATGTTGACAGGTTTGTAGTGCAAGATCAAATATTAGTTTCACAAGAGTTGAGCTTCTGGGAGAGAATAGTAAGTCTTTGGAAAAGAAAATGAATATCTACAGTTTAAAAATAAAAGAGGAATGTCTTAAAGGTCTTAGTTGTATAGATTCTCTGGATTACGAAACTGCCATAGCCATAGGTAATTTTGACGGCGTTCATATTGGGCATCAGCATCTGGTTAAAAGGTTAGTAGAAGAGGCTAAATTAAGAGGTATTAAACCTGTAATATTGAGCTTTTACCCACATCCTCTAAAAGTCTTATCTCCTGATCAAGCACCTTGCGAGCTAACCAATCTACACGAAAGGGCAGATATATTAGCTTCCTTAGATGTATACGCGTGCTTGTTTATAAAGTTTACTAAAGAATTTTCCCTAATGAAAGCAGAGGATTTTTTAAAGGATATAGTTCACAGAAAACTAAGATGTAAGTTTCTTTTAGTAGGTTACGATTGGCGCTTTGGTTACAAAAGAGAAGGCGAGATAGAGCTTGCCAAAGAGTTAGGTAAAGAATTGGGCTACGATGTAAGCTTATTTGAGCCATTTAAGATCAATGGTCACATAGTGAGTAGCACCTTAATAAGGCGTCTACTACACACTGGAAGGATAGATGAAGCAACACAATACTTAGGGAGAAAGTATTCCTTAGTAAGGAAGGTAATTAAGGGAGATGGTAGAGGCTCAAAAATAGGCTTCCCCACCGCAAATTTAGAAGGAAGCGAAAACCTCTGCTTAAAGGAAGGTGTATACGCTGTTAGGGTAAACAATGAACATATAGCTATAGCTAACTATGGTTATAGACCAACATTTGGAGGAAGAAAAAAAATCCTAGAAGTTCACATAATACACAAAAACATAAATCTTTACGGGCAAAAAATAAAAGTAGAATTCTTGGAATTCATAAGGGAAGAAAAAAAGTTCTCTTCTAGTTTGGAACTAATAAACCAGATAAAGGAAGATATATCTAAGGTTCTTATGAAGTATGCTTAAAAAGCTTAGGTTCTTGATTTAAATCATATGTATACTATTTCTTCCTTTGTGGGATAAAAGATGCAAGTTCACGCTTCTTGTGAGACTTCTTCAGTAACTTTCAAATTTGTTCAAACCTTGTTCCTATATGAATTTACAGGAAATATAATTTGATAATGATCCAAAGTTAAATATCGCAAAACGGAAATTGCAATATAATATTCTTCACAAAAAAAACTATAAATTGGGGGTATAAATTTGATGTATCTAAATCTTTACAGCTTACGAATACCTGTGCCTGAGGTTGTAAGAGGTTATTATGTTAGGTTCGAAAAGTTAACAATGAAAGAGCAATCAGAGAGAAGAAGGATATTACAGGGTATTACAAGAAGGTTAAATAATATGGGCTACGATGCCTCGGTTGTCACTCAGGATCTCTTTGACCAGTATGATATTGTAATTCTCAACATAAGAAGGGATAGGATCTTGAAAATAATTTCGAATTACAATGACTTAAGACCTAAAATTGAGGAAGTAGAAATAAACAGAAAAGAGATTCTAAAAGAGGCGTGGGAAAACAAGGTTAGAGAGTATTTAAGGAAAAACGGGTTTTTAAAAATAGGGGATCGATATGTATCAAAAGAAGACATAAGAAAGAATAAAGACTGCTATAAGATGTCTTATGAAGTTCAAGCTGTTTTTATTGACGCTTTCCCGTCCCTTTTTATCGATCCAAGAGCAAAGATAATGATCCCGCTCGAAAAGGAAAAAATAGACGTAGCATCTTCATTAAGAGATGAGCTACGTAAACAAATTAAAAAGGGGGAAATAGATCCATCGAATCCCAGACTAAATGACATAAGAGTTAGAATTTTGCCTAAGTGGACAGTAGGCATACTACTTGGAAGGACTGGTAAAAAAGCGGATAATGAGTTTGATATTGACGGAGAAAATTGCAAAATGACTGATTATTGGAAAGAAAAGTATGACATAGATTTTGTGAAGCCTGATGATGAGGTAGCAACAGTTGAAAATAGTAATGCAAAAGGGTATAATTTGGACTAGGTGACGATAAGTGTTGCTAAGTGTACAAAAAGTTAAAGAGATATATAGAAGATATAGACAAAAGGGTTCAAAAAGACATGGTAACAGTTCAAGCCAAGCTAATTTTTAGCAACAACGAAGATAAGCAGAAGGTATTAGACCTGATGAGAAGATGGTCATCCTGTATGAGATATGCATACAAGAGGCTACTGGAAGGGCATGGAAGGAAGGAACTCAAAAAGGATCTGCAGAAAGTTTTCAACCTGAATTCTCGATACGTTGACGATGCTATATGGAAAGCCGAAAACATTAAAAAATCCTGCAAGCAAAGGGGAGAAAACCCGAAAAAGGTTGTGTTTGGTGGCAGAAAACTGTTTGAAAAGCTCAAGAAAAAGCACATAAATGGAAAGGAGTATAGAAAACTTCAACTCAAGTGGCAGGAGAAGAGGAAAGGGAATCTGTACTCAAGAGGAGACAGGAGCAAGAAGGGGAATCTCAATACAAGGATTGAGACAGATGGATTTTTGAGTAAGCTTAGAATCAACGTGGGGAAAAGGGAGTACATATATGCTACGATACAAGCTGGATGGAAAAAAGTAAAGGGAATGCGCATTAGCAGAAATCAACTATTGCAAGCAATAAGTACTTCGGGAGAACCTTATTCTGTTGAGCTGAAGCAAAAAAACGGTGAAGTATATGCGTATTTTACCATTAGAGAGGTTTTCCCAAAAATCACGATAACGAGAGCAAACGGAGTTATAGGGATAGATACAAATGCATATCCAAAGCATGTGGCATGGGCAGAAACGGACAAGCACGGACAGTTTTTGGGCTACGGTGAGATACCAATGC
>JBEPZA010000063.1:0-5232 GCA_041641075.1 Aquificaceae bacterium
TTTTATGTTTGCTAGCATTAAGATCTTCTCTTATCTATGATTATGCTAACTTTTCTCTTGGCTTGTGATAATAAGTTTAGTATGTCCTTAAGATAGGGACTTTCCATTGTTTATATTTCTTGTCATCCTTATCCAGTAATTGAACTTATCTTTTTCTTTAAATCCGAGTTTTTTATAAAAATTTATCGCCTCTCGATTTTCATCCCCAACCCATAGTTCCGCAACATCAATTCCTCTTTCTTTGAAGTATTCAAAAGCTCTATTTATCAGTTCTCTGCCTATGCCCAACTTTCTGTAAGTAGGTAAAACAACGAGTTCATGAATAGCTCCGACTACCTTTCCTTCCCTCTTGCTATACCAATTTCCGTCACTAGCAACAAAGCCCACTATTTCTCCATTGATTTTGGCTATAAAAATTCCAGCAATATCCCTTCTAAAGAGCCATTGAAGATATGCCATTACGTCATCTTCATGGGTGTAAGCATACTCTTGCAGATTTTTATAACCCACCATGTAAACTTCAACAAGCTTATGTATATCATCAATCTTCGCCCTTTCTACTGTGAAATTCACTAGCTTTTGACTCATTGCTTTATAATTTTTGCACCTTTCGGAATCTCTGTGCTAAATAAGTTTTGCGATGGGGTGAAATTCTTGCTTACACTTAAAATCTCAAAAACTACAACAGTACCATCTTTATTTTCTATTTTTATGCTACTTATGTTTAGGTTATCATCTACATCTACATAAACTTTGTTGAAATGTTCATCTTTAAGCTTTGGTTTAAGAACAAGCGTCCTTACGCCGTTTTTTCGTAGTTCACCCACTTTTTCGAATACGCTACCAAGTGGTTTTGAAACCAAGAACAACGCCTCTATTACTGGTGATTTATTATTCTGTATGCTATCTTTTATCGCTACTTTTTCTTGTGGTGAGTAGATAAGTATCTCTTTTGAATCACTAACTATTATCAACCTTTCGGGTTGCTCATACTCTATCCTAAATTTTCCACCTGGTTGTGCGTAAAAAAATCCTTTGGACATTTCGGCTCTTGTTGTCCATGGGTAATTAACTTTCTGTGAAAACACCACCTTTACAGATCTTATATTTGCAAATGCTTTCTCTAGTTCGTTAAGATCATTGGATAAAATCACAAGAGGAAAAAGTAAAAGCAAGATTAGAACTTTCATAATTTATGAATCCTCCTTAGAAAGGATAAAATAACATCAAACCACATTCTGACAATATCTAAGTTTACTGCATCTATCACATCATACAAAGTGTGTCTTAGACCAAAAGGATATGAGCTCAGAAATAATGCTTGTACTCCTTGCTTTTTGAATGGTATGTGGTCACTTGATGCATTTTTTGATTCTTTGAAATCTATGTCTACTTTCAGATCCTTTATGTGATTGTAGAACATATTCATTATTCTCTCTCCATTTTCACCTTCTGAATCGCTGTATATCACCGCAGGATTAGACCAACCTATAGCATCAAGATTTATGCAGTAAAAAACGTGTTTTAATCCTTTGTTGACATGAAACCATGAGCCTTCTAAGCCGACCTCTTTCGCATCCGTTATCATAAACCTAAATCTGTAGGGAACATTGAAGTTTTTCCTTAATTCTTCGTAAAGAAATGGAAGAATTAAAAATCCTACACCATTGTCTATGGCTCCAAAAATCTCGTGTTTGGTGTCCATGTGTGCCGTTATGTAAACTATAGGACCTCTTCCTATTTCGAATAGTATGTTGCTACATTTTATTCTTTTTTTGGTGCTTTCTACTTTTATGTAAGCTTCTGCGTCTTCTATTACACTTAGGCTATCTTGTTTTACATTTACTACTGGGATAGGTGCTCCATTAGAGTATCCATAATAGTGGGCATTAAAGTTTTCTATGTAAGTTACTATAGCTTTATAATTCTCATCCAAAGCTCTTTTAAGCATATGCCTTTCTTGCCTATAGCTGCATAGTCCTATGTCACCCTTTAACGGATTTCTTTTCACAAAACCCTTAATTTCCGCAGAAGGGCTATCCAGGTAAGCTACGCACGGTATATCTTGATTACCAACTGATAATTTACATTCTCTAGGGATGAATTTTTCCACTACAAAATCTTCTGTGTGAAAAGGTATGTTTTTGGCTTCAAGAAGAGAAATGATTACCTCCTTGGTTCTTTTGTGCCCTTCTGCACCTATTAATCTGTTTTCTTTTAGGAGATTTTGCGCTAAATCATAGAGTTCTTCAAAAGTTTCATTTTTCATAAGTTGGTGTTAACCAAACTCTGTACCTTTCTATTTTTCCTCTAACTGCTTTAAAATACAAGTCTTGAAGTTCCTTGGTAATCGGACCAACTGTGCCGTCACCTACCTTCCTATTGTCTATCTCTATTACTGGCGTTATTTCTGCCGCTGTCCCTGTCATAAAAACTTCATCTGCGACGTAAAGCTCACTCCTAGCTATAGCTCTCTCTTCCACTTCTATAGCAAATTCTTTTCTCAATAACATGATAACTGCACGTCTGGTTATACCTTCTAGTATATGCTCTGAGTATGAAGGAGTGATTGCTTTACCGTTTCTAATTATGAATAGATTCTCTCCAGAACCTTCTGCTATAAAACCGTGTTGGTTTAACATTAAGGCTTCGTCGTAACCAGCCAAGAGAGCTTCTGTTTTTGCCAGAGCACTATTTACGTAAGCGCCTGCTACTTTCCATCTAGATGGTATAGAGTTATCATCATTTCTGCGCCAGGATGATACCTTTACTCGTATTCCCTTTGATGTATCCAAATAACGACCAAAGTTGTAAGTGTATATGGCAATATCTGGAGTAAAACCTATGAGTTTTGGTGTAAGTGCCAAATCTTTAAAGTACGCTATTGGTCTTATATAAACATCTTGCCTTATCTGACTCTTTCTCAGAATTTCTTTGGTTATTTCTACTAGATCCTGTGCTGTGTAAGGAAGATCCATAAACATAGCTTTAGCATTTTTTAAGAGCCTCTCGTAGTGTTCCTTAGCAAATAGTATGTATAACTGCTGTTCTTCTTCGTTCCAATAAGCTCTTATTCCCTCAAAGACAGCGGTTCCATAATGGAATGAGTTGGTCTTTATGTTAATATTTGCTTCTTCTACATTAACTATTTTCCCTTGAAAAAATGCGTACTCCATGAAGGAATATTATAATAGTAGACTTGAGAAGTTATGTTGCAAAGTGCAAACATAAGGCTTTTTCTCATAATCAATGGCTTTAGATCTAAGTTTCTAGATTTTTTCTTTCTCAATATTACACATTTGGGAAGTGGCTATATAGTTATACCCTTGACGGTGATTCTATACTTTGTAGAGAAAGAAAGGATATGGCCTGTTGTGGTAGCGCATGTTCTGTCCGGGGTCACTGTTCAAGTCATAAAATCTTTCTTCCGTGTACAAAGACCTGCAGCCCTTTTGGAAAGGGTATACGTAATTGGCAAAGCTCATCATCATAGATCCTTCCCCTCTGGTCATACCGCTACAGCTATGGCGCTTTTTTATGTACTCTCATATGACCAAATTTTGATAGTAAAGTTTGCCTTTTTTCTTATGGCTTTTCTCGTAGGTTACTCTCGCGTATACATAGGTGTTCATTTCCCGTTGGATGTTTTTGTAGGCGCCCTTTTGGGAATAACTTGGGGATATTTGGCTACACAGTATAATTTCCCCATTTTTTTAGTAACTTCTATTGCCATTCTTGGCATGGCAATCAGATACAGAAGTGACTTATTTCATTACTTTCGCTACTTTATATCGTGGATATTCTTCTATATCAGAAATGTAGCAAGATAGTAGTATAGAGGAATTCCGATAGCGATGTTAAAGGGAAATGTTAGAGCCAGTGCCATAGGGACGTATATACTGGGGTTTGCTTCTGGAACAGATATACGCATAGCTGCGGGTACCGCTATGTAAGATGCACTGGCAGAAAGCACGGCAAATAGGAAGGCGTCTCCTTCTGACAGACCAAAGAGCTTCGCAAGTAACAGAGCCACGAAGGCATTAAAGACGGGAAGAGCGATTGCAAAAGCTATAAGAAAAACTCCCACTTTCTTGAGATCTTCCAATCTACGCGCAGCTATTATACCCATGTCCAGAAGAAAGAAAGCGAGCATACCTTTAAATAAATCACCAAATAGAGGTTCCATAGTTTTCCATCCTTTTTCTCCTGTAAAAAAACCTATAGCTAATGATCCCAGAAGTAAGAACACTGAGGGATTCAAAAATGCTTCTTTCAATATTTGATTCCAGGATCTTTCTTCGTTTGCGTTATGTGGATTAAATAAGGAAAGAAGTATGAAACCTACAATAATAGCTGGTGATTCCATAAGCGCTAAAGCTGCCACCATATAACCACCGTATTCTATTTGCAAACTGTTTAAAAAACTCGTAGCTGTTATAAATGTTACTGCGCTAACGGAACCATAACATGCTGACACTGCAACTGAATTGTATATATCTAGTTTTAGCCTAAGTATGAAAAAGGCATAAATGGGAACGGCAAATGCCATAAACATCGCCAGTACCAAAGCCTTCAGGGCGTCCATAGAAAGCCCACTCTGGTGAAGCTTGTAACCACCGTTAAGACCTATAGAAATTATTAAGTAAAGAGAAAAAAGCTTTGAAAGGGGTTGAGGTATATCTAAATCCGACTTTAATAGTATAGCTAGCATTCCCAAAAAGAAAAAAAGCACAAAGGGATTTATCACATTTTGCATTATTAAATCCATCCACATGACAAAATAACCTCCTAGAAGTTTTTGAAAGAGTTGCGGTATTCTGGTGGTTAATTTTAATAGTAAATCCTTTGCGCAAGAATGATAAAATACACTATCCTGTTAGTAAGCTCATAAAGAATCACCAAAGTTTGAAAGCATTTCCAGAGCCAAACTTTCCCTTTGTGAGGGGTCGCATTTTCCTAAACCAATAGTGAAGTTGCTTTTAAAGAAAGCAACCATCCTGGTTTGTTAGTTTCGTAAAAGGAGTGAGAGTTTTTCGTCTTTCTCTCGTCCATTTAGCTCAATTCCTTTCAAAGTAATCTTGCCAATCTATATATCTTTTCCGCATCCGTAAAAGCTGTGGAGATATCCGATTCTGGATGACCATACAACCCACACAACGTAATTATCTTCGTATGTGTATACTTTTTGAGCATTCTTATGACAAAGTCTGTTCTGTAACAGTGCACCCCAAC
>JBEPZA010000064.1:0-5115 GCA_041641075.1 Aquificaceae bacterium
CTCTTTATTATGTGCTTCTTATACAATGGATGAGGAACTTTTCTATCTACTTTTACTACCACAGTTTTGTCCATTTTGTTACTAACAACTACCCCTACAAGTTCTTTTCTCTTTTCGTGCCACTTTCTCTCCATTAGCTCTCTCCTTTTATTTGTTTTTCTCTGATTATAGTTAGAACCCTTGCCAAATCCCTTTTGGTGTTTCTTATTTCCATTGGATTAGGTAGTCCTTCAATTTTTCTTTTTATCCTAAGTCTTAGTATGTTTTTTCTTAGCTCTTCCTCCTTTTTCTTAAGATCCTGTATAGAAAGGTTTCGCAGTTCCTTGGCTTTCATGCTTTTATACCTCCGGCTTTTACGAGTCTGACCTTTATAGGAAGTTTTGCTTTTACGTGTTTAAAGGCTTCTTGAGCTATATCGTCGTTCACGCCTGCAAATTCAAATAGTATCTTGCCTGGTCTTACAACAGCTACAAATCCTTCCGGATCTCCTTTGCCACCACCCATACGAACCTCGTTGGGTTTTTTGGTGTAAGGTTTATCTGGAAATACAGTTATCCATACCTTTGCTCCTTTTCTAATGGTCCTTACAATGGCTATTCTCGCAGCTTCTATCTGTCTTTGGGTTAACCAACAAGCTTCAAGGGCTTGTATCCCGTATTCGCCAAAGGCAACCTTATTTCCTCTAAACGCTTTGCCTTTCAATGTTCCTCTTTGGGTTTTTCTGTGCTTTGTTTTCTTAGGTGCTAAAAACGACATTGGTTATACCTCCTTTTCTGACTTCTTTAGGTCCTCTTCTATCTTCTTTATTATTTCCTCTTTGCCACCTTTGAGTATGTCTCCTCTGTATATCCATACCTTTATGCCTAAAACACCATACTTGGTTTGAGCTATGGCGTATCCGTAATCTATGTCTGCCCTAAGTGTTTGAAGTGGCATCCTGCCCACCAAAAACCACTCAGCTCTGGCTAGCTCAGCTCCTCCTATTCTACCCTTTACTTGAACTTTTACGCCTTTGGCGCCCGCTTTGAATGCATTATCTATGGCTCTCTTCATTGCTCTTCTGTGAGACACACGTCTCTCAATTTGAAGCGCTATCTCCTCCGCTACAAGTTGGGCGTCCAGCTCTGGTATTCTTACCTCGTCCACGGTTATGATTACATCCTTCCCTATGGCAATAGACTCCATGTCTTTTTTTAGCTGTTCAACTTCGGCACCCTTTCTTCCTATTATGATCCCCGGTCTTGCGGCAAATATTCTCACCTTTACTTTTTCTGCCATTCTCTCTACAACTACCTTGGATACTCCGGCGGATTTGTATCTTTCTTTTATGTACTTTTTTATGGCTAAATCTTCGTGAAGTAAAGATGTGTAATCCCTCTTATCAGCGAACCACTTAGAGTTCCATTCCCTTATGACTCCAACTCTAAAGCCTACTGGGTTTATCTTCTGACCCATTAGCTTTCCTCCTTCTGTTCAAGAACTATGGTTATGTGTGATGTCCTTTTCTTCATGATTGTGGCTCTACCATGCGCTCTGGGTAACCACCTTCTAAAGGTGGGTCCTTCGTCAGCAACGGCTTTTTTTATGTATAGCTTGTCAAGGTCCATTCCTTTTTGCTCAGCATTTGCTAAAGCGCTCTTGAGAACGCCTTCTATTATGCGAGCGGATTTCTTAGGAATTACCTTAAGTTGATAGAGCGCTTCTCCAGCATTCATACCTTTTATAACTCTCAAAACTTGCCTGGCTTTTAGTGGACTTATCCTTGCGTATCTGAGTATAGCTCTTGCTTCCATACTATCACCTCACTTTTTCTTGGTAACTTTTGCAGTTTTTTCTGGGTGGCTTCTAAATGTTCTAGTTGGGGCGAATTCACCTAGTTTGTGTCCCACCATCTCTGAGGTTATGTATATAGGCACAAAGGTTTTGCCGTTATGGACGGCGATAGTGTGACCTACAAACTCTGGAATAATGGTGGTGTCTCTACTGTAAGTTTTCACTACCTTTCTTTCGCCGCTTTCGTTCATCTTTCTTATGCGCATCCAGAGCTTTGGGTCTACCCACGCTTTTTTGTTTACCAACGCCCTGTATTCGTCCCAAACTTTTTTATATCTTTCTAGTGCTTTGACGTAAAGATCGTGAGTATGCTGGACTTTTCTGACTCTCTTATAAGCCTTTTGGACTCTTTTGTATGTTCTTAAAAATTCTTCCAAATTATCTATAAGCTTGTTTCTTTTGTTCCAGGCTCCTTTAAAGCTCATTTGTTACCTCCTGAAGCCTTAGGTCTAGATACGATGAACTTGTCTGAATACTTTCTGCCTCTTCTGGTTTTGTAGCCTTTTGTTTTCCAACCCCAAGGTGATTCTGGATGCTTTCCTTTGGTTTTACCTTCTCCTCCACCGTGAGGGTGATCTACGGGGTTCATGGCAGTTCCTCTGACACGTGGTCTCCATCCGAGCCATCTATACCTTCCCGCCTTGCCATACTTGATAAGTTCGTGTTCTGCCAGTCCTACTACACCTATGGTTGCCATACACCTTTGATGAACTAGCCTTATTTCCCCAGACGGAAGTCTAATTTGCACGTAATCATCGACCTTACCTAAGATTTGAGCGGACAGTCCCGCAGACCTAACTAACTGTCCACCTTTACCTGGATGTAGCTCCACGTTGTGGATTAGAGTTCCTACAGGTATATACTTTAGAGGTAGTGCATTTCCTGGTTTTATCTCTGGAAGTTCTTTTCCAGCTTCGGCATCTTCATAAGAGATCGAAACTACAGTATCTCCCACTTGGAGACCATCTGGCCAAATTATGTATCGTTTCTCACCGTCTGCATACTGAAGGAGAGCTATCCTAGCGCTTCTAAAAGGGTCGTATTCTATGGCAACTACTTTTGCAGGCACTAAGCTTTTGTCTCTTTTGAAGTCTATTATCCTATACTTTTTCTTATGTCCACCACCTCTGCCTCTGGCTGTAATCTTACCCTGCTGTCTTGACCTACCTTTTGCTCTGTGCCAGCTTATAGTTAAGGATTTTTCTGGCTCTTTTTTTGTAATCTCTGAGAAGTCATACAAAATAGCATGTCTTTGACCGTTCGTTACTGGCTTAAGCTTCCTAACACCCATTTGCTTTACCTCACAAGCTTAATAAATCTAATTCTTTGTCCGCTGGAATGGTCACTATTGCTTTTTTATACTTTCTTGTATACCCGTATTGTCTGACCTTACCTACTATTCTTTTTTTCTTGGGTTTAACGATAACTGTATTGACCTTAATAACAGGAACACCGAAGGTTTTTTCTATAGCATGCTTTATTTCGTGCTTGGTAGCATCCAAAGCTACCTCAAAAGTGTATTTTTTGTGATCTTCCATAAGCTTATTGCTTTTTTCGGTTATTATAGGTCTTATTATTACTTCTTCAGGTCTCTTCATGTGGATAACCTCTCGTAGATTTTTTCTAGTGCAGGTTTTTCGATTATTAACTTGTCAGCCCAAAGTATATCGTACACATTTAGCCCTTCAACGGGCAACACTTTTGCGTTGCACAGATTTCTGAAGGATTTGAAAATAATTTCATCCTTTTGTGGGACAACGACCAAAACTTTGTGAGTGTCAAGACCCAGAGACTTTAGAAACTCAACGGCTCTTTTCGTCTTTGGTTTATCACCTATCTGTATACTTTCAACTACCTCCAAATTTCCTTTCTGTGCTTTGTCTGAGAGTGCCATCTTCAGACCAAGTTTCCTAACCTTCTTGGGTAAACTGTAGTAATAATCCCTGGGCTTTGGTCCGTGAGCCACTCCGCCACCAACCAAGATATTGGCACCTCTGTCACCGTGTCTTGCGTTACCTGTTCCTTTTTGAGGAAGCAACTTTCTTCCACTGTAGGCTACTTCTCCACGGGTCTTTGTGCTGTGCGTTCCCCGTCTTTTGGCTGCAAGTTGCCACCTTACAACTTCCCACAAAACGTGCTTTTTGACCTCTACGTTAAAAACGTCATCCTTTAACTCTATGTCCTTCACCTTCATCAGGCTTCTCCTTTAATAAGGCTCTTTGGTATATATTCCAACCTCTTTAATTTAAGAGTTTGAGATTTTCTATTGGTTATCTTGCTCTTTTCTATGTAAACCAGTCCTTTGTTAGGTCCGGGTATGGATCCTTTAACTAAAATCACGTCTTGATCTGCCAGTACATCTACCACCAGTAAGGATTGAACACGCACCTTCTCTGCTCCATAGTGTCCAGCCATCCTCTTACCCTTCCATATACGACCTGGGTCTGATCTGTTACCTATTGAACCCACTGCTCTATGGTACCTGTGACCGTGAGATTTGGGAAATCCTCCAAAATCCCACCGCTTCATCGTACCAGTAAATCCTCTTCCTTTGGATACACCTACAACATCCACCAGTTCCCCAGGACTAAAAACATCTTCTACCTTTATCTCTTGACCGAGCGTTAAACCGTCACAAGAAGGCACCCTAAATTCTTTCAAATACTTAAGTGGAGCGACTCCCGCTTTCTTGAACACACCTAATAGTGGCTTATTTACATTCTTTTCCTTTGCTGGATATGCGCCAAGAACTACTCCAGAGTACTTATCCTTCTCTGGAGTTCTTAATGCTACTATATAGTTACTCGGAACATGTATTACCGTCACAGGTATGGCTTCACCGTTGGTTAAATAAACACGCGTCATTCCTAATTTTTTGCCAATCATCCCTGTAAGCATCTTTAGCTCCCTATTTTAAGTTCAACATCTACACCCGCAGGCAGAGATAGAGACATCAAAGACTCTACCGTCTGTGGTGTTGTCCTTGTTATGTAAATGACCCTCTTATGTTCTCTAATCTCAAAGTGCTCTCTAGATTGTTCAAATTTGTGAGGTGACCTCAATACAACCCACCTTTTTATCCTAGTAGGTAGCGGTATGGGTCCTCTTACCATACCTCCCGTTCTCTTAACAGTATCGACTATCTGCTTCACTGACTGATCGAGCAACCTATGGTCATACGCTCTTAACTTTATACGTATTATCTCCTGATCCATTTTTCACCTCTCAGTCAAGTATTTTGGTAACCACTCCTGCTCCTACAGTCTTGCCTCCTTCCCTTAT
>JBEPZA010000065.1:0-5089 GCA_041641075.1 Aquificaceae bacterium
CTATATCGCTCTTCGTAAACCTTGGACAGATGCCTTTTGCCCCAAAAATCCAACTCCATAGATAAAAAGCACATATCGTTTATAACATCACCGCATCTGAATCTATCGTTAAACTCTATACAATCAAAAACGCACACACCATCATCTAAAAAAGCCACATGCTCTAGCCTTATGTCTCCGTGTCCGTCAACTATCATGCCCTGGTCCTTTCGTTCTTGGAATACGTAGCCATACCTTTGATAAAAGGCTTCAGTTCTATCCTTTATAAACTCGTAGTCTTCCTTACTTATTGTGAGGTTTATAAACTCCTGGGTTTGCTGAAAGTTCTCATCCGTGTTGTACTTCATCACCTGAATGTCTCCAAACTCGGGTCTTTTGTGTGCCCTCTGGTGAAAATTGTATATATGCGTAGCGAGTTTTTGAATGTCTTCTTCGTTTACGCTGTACAAGAGGTTTGATAGAACCCTCTCTTGTGGTATTCTCCTCATCTTCACCGCATACTCTACCACGTTCTCATCGCTTTCCAAGAGGTAATCACCATCCACTTGGCTTATGGGAACTACGCCCATGTATATCTGTGAGCACATGCGCTTGTTTAGCTCCACCTCCTTTTGACAGTAATTGTGGCGTTTGTGTAGGGTTGAGTAATCCAAAAAGCCAAAGTTAACGGGTTTTTTAATTTTGTAAACCACCTCTTTTCCAATCAACACCCAACTTGAGTGCGTCTGCACAAGCTCCGCTGAAAGTTTTTCCCTTAGTATTTCTATCATCCCGTTATTTTCTTTGCAGTATTCCATAGCCGTTCCATCTCCTCTAAAGTCATTTCCTGAAGCTTTTTGTTTTCCTTCTTCGCTAGCTCTTCCATCAATCTAAAACGTTTTTCGAACCTGTCATTTGCCTCATTGAGAGCCAATTCAGCATCGATGTTTAGCAATCTCCCGATTTCCACAACAGCAGTTAGTATATCACCCAACTCATGCTTTAGGTTGTTACTCTCACCCTTCTTTATGCTCTCCTTTAGCTCCTCTATCTCTTCGTAAAGCTTATCTATAGCTTGATACACGTTTTGGAAGTCAAAGCCAACTAAACTAGCTCTGTCTTGGAGTTTCCTTGATCTAAGCAATGCCGGCATGCTTTTTGGGATGCCATCCAGTATACTCTCTCTGCTTTCGGATTTGGAGAGCTCCCAATTTTTCAAAACACTTTCGGCAGGTGCGTTTCCAAAAACGTGAGGATGCCTGTGTATTAGCTTTTCACAGAGGCTGTTTATAACATCCTCTATGTTAAAGTTCCCTCTTTCGCTCGCTATTTGGGAGTGAAACACCACCTGTAAAAGAACATCTCCTAGCTCTTCCTTTAACCTCTGAGGATCACCGGAATCTATGGCGTCTATTAGCTCGTAGACTTCCTCAAGTGCATGTTTTTTTAAACTTTCGTGCGTTTGCTTTCTATCCCATGGACACTCCTGTCTTAACTTGCTAACTATTCTGATTAGTCTGTCAAGAGCTTCCACAGAATAGATTATATTATTAATTTATGTTATCCGGGCACGAAATCAGAAACCTGTTTTTAGGCTTTTTCGAAAAAAAGAACCACACAATCGTCAAGAGTGCATCCCTGATACCCGAGTCTGACCCCACCTTGCTCTTTGTGAATGCAGGTATGGTACCTTTTAAGAACGTTTTTTTAGGTATAGAGAAAAAACCTTACACAAGGGCGGCATCTTGCCAAAAGTGTTTGAGGGTTTCTGGAAAGCATAACGACCTGGAAAGCGTAGGAAGGACATCCAGACATCATACTTTTTTCGAAATGCTTGGGAACTTTTCCTTTGGTGATTACTTTAAAAGGGAAGCCATCTTATTTGCTTGGGAATTTGTTACGCAAGTTCTTAAACTTCCGGAAGATAAACTTTACGCTAGCGTTTACAAAGATGATGAAGAAGCTTTTAACATATGGCTAAAGGAGATAGGACTAAAGGAAGATAGAATATGGAGGCTTGGGGAGGAAGATAACTTTTGGCAAATGGGAGAGACGGGACCATGCGGACCATCATCAGAAATATACGTAGATAGAGGGGAAGAATACGAATCTTCAGAGCGATTTCTGGAAATATGGAACTTGGTCTTTATGCAATACAATAGGGAAAGCGATGGGACGCTAAAGCCTCTACCCAGACCTAACATAGACACGGGGATGGGCTTAGAAAGAGTATCTTCAGTTCTTCAAGGAACAAAAACCAACTACGAAATAGACCTAATAAGACCTTTAATAACCTTTGGTGAAGAAGTGTCATCTGTGGCTTACGGAAAAGATTACGAAACTGATGTAGCGCTTCGTGTTATAGCTGACCATCTCAGGGCGCTCACCTTTGCCATCGGTGATGGAGTCATACCTTCAAATTTAGGCAGAGGTTACGTAATACGTAGGATTTTAAGGAGGGCTCTAAGATTTGGTTACAAACTAAACATAAAAGAAGCGTTCCTATACAAAGGTGTTGACGTTGTTTTAAGCATAATGTCGAGCGCATACCCAGAGCTTGAGCAGAGAGCTCGCTACATAAAGGGCATAATAAAAGGCGAAGAGGAAAGGTTCATAAACACGCTACGAAAGGGACTTCCCATCGTGGAAGAAGTTGTAGAAGAAAGCGTGCAAAAGAACTTACCTTGCATACCTGGTGAGCAAGTCTTTAGACTTTACGACACCTACGGCTTCCCTTTGGACCTTTTGGAAGAAATAGCCAGAGAAAAAGGGCTTTACTTGGACATGGAAGGCTACGAAAAGGAGATGCAAGATCAGAGAGAAAAAGCCAGAAAACACTTCAAAATAGAAACTAAAGAGGTATCTCCAGTATACGCGCAACTTAGAGAAAGAGGGATAGTTTCCAAATTTGTAGGATACGTTGATTACGAAACGGACACTCAAGTAATGGCAATAGTAAAGGATGGTCAAGTAGTGTCCCAGTTAAGGGAAGGTGAAAAAGGACAGATAATTTTGGAAGAGACACCCTTCTATCCGGAAAGGGGTGGACAGGTTGGAGACAAGGGCTACATACAAACAAAGGAAGGCATCTTCTTAGTAGAAGACACACAGATGCCCTTGGATGAAGTAATAATACACATAGGCAAGGTTATAAGAGGAACGATAAGTGTAGGGGATAGAGCTTTTGCGTCCATAGACAAGGAGAGAAGAGAAGATATAAAGAGAAACCATACAGCTACCCACCTTTTACATGCAGCTTTGAGGAACACCTTGGGAGATCACGTTAGACAAGCTGGATCGTTGGTCTGTGATACTTACCTTCGTTTTGACTTTACGCACCATGGGGCTCTATCCTGGGAGGAACTTACACGGGTAGAGGAGCTCGTAAACCAGCAAATAATGAAGAACTATCCCGTGGAAATAAAGGAAACAGCATACCAGGAAGCACTAAAGGAGGGGGCAATAGCCATATTTGAAGAAAAGTATGGAGACGTAGTTAGAGTTATAACGGTTGGGGACTTCTCCAAAGAACTCTGCGGAGGGACTCACGTAAGCAGAACGGGAGACATAGGCTACTTTAAGATAATTTCCGAGTCATCCATAGGGGCTGGTATAAGACGCATAGTGGCAAAAACGGGACGTTGGGCGGTCCTGCATGCACAAGAGGAATCAAAGGCACTAAAGGACCTATCGGAAAGCATGGGAGTAAAAATGGAGGATCTAATCCAATCTGTAGAAAAGCAAAAGGAAGCTTTAAAGGAAAAGGAAAAAGAAGTTCAAAAGCTAAAGGACAAACTTGCAGCCTTACAGCTAAAATACAATCTCCGGGAAGAAAGGGTAAACTCTGTCACCTTGTATTGGTGCGAATTTAGCGATGTGGATATAGAAAACTTAAGGTCCTTGGCTGATAGCTTAAGAAACAAGGAACAGAGCCTTGTATTCTTTGCTATCAAAAAGGATGAAAAGCTATCCACACTAGTAGCAGTCTCTAAGGACCTGTCTAAGGTTATGCAAGCTAAAGAGCTAATCAAGGAAGTAGGCAAAGTTGTGGGTGGCGGTGGTGGTGGGCAGGAGGAGATGGCTCAGGGTGGCGGAACAAAGCCACAGATGCTACAAAAAGCTGTAGATAGGATAAAGGAAATTATACAAGATGTGTTAAAATAGTAAATTTTGGAGGTTGAAAGATGAAGAAAGGAATACATCCAGAGCTCAAACCGACAACATTTGTTTGTGCGTGTTCAAATACCTTTACGCTACTTTCCACCAAAGGTGGAACCGTCTACCTAGAGTCATGTAACAAATGTCATCCATTTTACACTGGTAAGCTTAGGATAAAACCTGCTTACTTGGAGCTTCAAGCTAAGGTATGATAAATAAAGACTTACTGGAGAAGTTAGAAGCTGTAGAAAAAAAATACCTGGAACTCCAGCAAAAACTGAGCGACCCAGAGATAATAAAGGATAAGGAAACTTTTACCAAACTAAACAAAGAACTAAAAGAACTAACTGATGTATACAAAGCCTACACTGAGTATAAAAAGTTGTTAAAGGATTTGGAGGATGCAAAGGAGCTTCTAAAGTCTAGTGAGTTTCAAGAGTTGGCAAAAGAAGAAATAAAAAGTCTAGACAAAAAGATAGAACAGCAAGAGAAAAATCTAAAAATTTTACTCCTTCCAAAAGACGATAGAGACTCAAGAAACGTCATACTGGAAATTAGAGCTGGCGTAGGTGGAGAAGAAGCAAGCCTTTTTGTGGCGGACCTGTTGAACATGTATCAAAGGTATGCGGAAAAAATGGGTTGGAAGTTTAGCATACTTAGCGCCAACAAAACGGGTCTGGGGGGATACAAGGAAGTCATAGCTTTAATAGAGGGTAGCGGTGCATACTCTAAGCTAAAATTCGAAAGCGGTGTCCATAGGGTGCAACGTGTTCCTATAACAGAAGCGGGTGGTAGAATACACACATCCACGGCTACCGTGGCAGTTTTAGCAGAAGCTGACGAAACGGACATTCACATAAACCCAGAGGACCTAAAGATAGAAACCTTTAGAGCAAGTGGAGCGGGTGGTCAGTATGTTAACACCACAGAGACCGCTGTAAGAATCACGCAT
>JBEPZA010000066.1:0-5029 GCA_041641075.1 Aquificaceae bacterium
GAAGATACAGACCACAAAAGAAGGTTACTTGGTAACTCACAGAAAGGGAGAGGAGCTATACGATGCTGTTGTTGCTGCATTTCCTTTTTTGGAAAGGGAAGAAATCTTTCAGGATGAAAGGATAAGACAATACCTGTCCAAATACAAACACAGACTGAGCACCAAAGGAGCATGCGTGCTTTATGGAGTTTTGAAAAACTACAACCCCCAAAACTTCTATCATGCCATAGTAAAACAAGACCCTTTTAACGTATACTTTGTTTCCTTTATGAAACCAGAAGGTGAAGAAACCACATTCACCATGTCCATGCACGTGCCAGTAAAAGATTGGATAAACTTGGACAGACAAGCCTACTTGGACAAGAAGGAGAAAAAAATCCAGGAGATGAAAAGTGTTCTGCGTGAGTATCTGGGAATAGAGGATTCTCAAATCAAAACTCTCTTTCTTTCCACACCGCTTACCTTTAATCGATACTTGGGAAGAATCACACAAGGAGGCATACCTATATCAATGAAGAATCCCTTTTGGCGCATACCCCCAAACTTTACCAAGTTTAAAAATCTCTTTTTAGTTGGGGATATGAGTTTTGCCTACCAAGGCTGGCTTGGTGTAGGTATAGGTGTCTGGAACTTAAAGACGGGATTAGATTTATAATTAAGCGGGAAATATCATAGGAGGAGGTTTCGCCATGAAAAGATGGATTTTGTTAGGGGCATTGTGTGTAAGTGCTGGCTATGCACAGATGCCCAAGATAGAGCCAGCATTTGCCGATAGATTCTTCCCTTATGTTAGCTATGGTAACGTTTGGGGTGGAACACCTGCTATGCTTCAGGATGTGACAGTTCCCAATACTCTAGTAGTTTACGGTAAAACCGAGGATCCTGATGTTGTGGCATCCGCCGGAAAGATAGCTTACTATCTGGGACAGTGGACGGAGGATATAGGCTTTGGTGTAGAAGATGTAAAACAATCAACCATACCGGACATACTCGTTAGCGATGCCAAACTCTCCAACATGAAGTATCAAAATTTGATAGTCGTTGGAACAAACAACGACATCGTCAAGGAACTGGGTTTACAGTTTGACGGACCTACTATAAAGGTGATACAGAAAGACAACAAAAATATAATGATAGTCGGTGGAAGAAACAAAGAAGAAATCATAAAAGCTGCCAAGTACTTAGCTGATGTGAGGTTAAACTTCAAAGCGGGTGCTTATAAGACCTTCTTCAGTTTTGTAGCTCTGAGAGGGATGATAGAAAAGGGAGAGTTTGATTCGGCTTTGAGACTCATTAAAAATCCTTATGGTCTGTCGGCATGCGGAAAGAATATGGCTATTGCTTCTCCTATGCTAGCTCAGTGGGAAGACAGTGTAAAAGCGGTTGTCAAAAAGAGAAATACCATTCTTTACTCAGAACTACCAAAGGCTCTTGAGGAGGGTAACAAAGAAAAGGCGGCTGAACTTTGGAAATCCGCTATGTATACGTGTTACCAATGCCATCAGGGAATTGAGATCCCTCAAATGAGAAAATTCAAACCTGTAGCCTACATCCACGAAAAACACCAGAGGATAGCCCAAAGTTACGGCTTGGTTAAAGTTATAGGTAATGAAAAGTCCTGCATAGCTTGTCATGCTGGACCTACGGCAGTAAGAGGCTACTGAGCGTAAATACAAATGGAGGGGTAAAATCATGAAGAAAATCATAATGACTCTATTAATTCTACTTACTCCCTTACTAGTCTTTTCAATCTGTTTGAGACTCGCTTTTACTGAGCCCTTCCTGACGATTGTGTATGCTACCACTAAATTTGCTGAAGATGGAATTCCAAAAGAGGAAAAGCTCAAGATAGCGAAACTCGGGCTCAGAGCAGTTCTATCTGAAGAGGGTATGAAAGAATTCGTAAACTCTGGACTGTTTAATCAGAGAGAAATCCTACATATGCAAGATGTAAAAGCGCTACTATCTAAGTTCTTTGCGATAATGTACTTTATAATAGGAACGTGGATAGTATTAGTCATATCCACACGAGACAGCATATTAATAGGTAAATCCCTGTTCTATGGCTTTATTTTATCGGAAATTCTCTTAATACTTATAATCCCACTCTTATTGTTACAATTTGAAAACTTGTTTTACCTATTCCATAACTTGTTCTTCGATCCTTACTCTTGGAAATTCTACCCTGGTGATATGCTTATAGTTGTATACCCAATGGAATTTTGGTTCCGAGCTTCTGTGCTATTGGCTCCATTGTACATACTCATAGCAAGCATCGGATCTGCCACCGCACTCATATTCTTGGTTAAGAAAAAGGCTCTTCCATTCGGAATCAAACCAAGAACTCTTGACAAATGATAAAAATTTGCATATAATAAAAAATATAAAATCTCGAAAGGAGGTAGCAGCATGAGCAAGAGCTTGCAAGGAACAAAAACTTTAGAGAACCTCTACCACGCCTTTGCGGGTGAGTCTCAAGCCAACAGAAGGTATCTCTACTTTGCTAGAAAGGCGGACATAGAAGGATACCCAGACATAGCCAACATCTTCAGAGAGACAGCGGAAGGTGAAACGGGACACGCCTTTGGACACTTAGAGTTTCTCGAAAAGTACGGCGGTGGCGACCCAGCAACCCAAAAGCCCATAGGAACCATGGAGCAAAACCTCGAAGCTGCGGTTGCCGGTGAAACCTACGAGTATACAGAGATGTATCCAGGATTTGCAAGGGTAGCAAGAGAAGAAGGCTTCGATGACATAGCTGAGTGGTTCGAAACACTCGCAAGAGCGGAAAAATCCCACGCAGGTAGGTTCCAAAAGACACTAGAAAGCCTAAGGGGCTAATTCCTCTCCTTACTCCCGGCTTGTGCCGGGTTCTATCTTACAAAATTCAAGGAGAACTATAATGAAAAAGGTAAAGAAAGAGGACATACTTAACATTTACGAATACGAAAAAGTGAGGGATGAGAAAATAAAGCACATAATCGAAGTCAAAAAGAACAGACGTGTATTTGTGGGTGACATGGTACACATAGTATTTGAGAATACCGATACAGTTTGGTTTCAGATTCAGGAAATGATTAGGTCGGAAAGAATGGTAAAAGATGAAGAAATAGAAAGAGAGATAGAAGTATACAACGAGTTGATTCCCGATGATAACCAACTATCCATGACCATGTTTATAGAGATACCAGATGCAGAAGAAAGAAAGAAGCTCCTTCCCAAACTGGTAGGAATACACGATAGCCTTTACCTAAATATAGGGGGCAAACATAGAATAAAAGCTTTGGCTGACGATAGAAGCAAAGAGGACTATGATGTAGGTAAAGCGGCTGTGGTACACTTTTTAAAAGTTACCTTAAACGATGAACAAATTTCAGACTTTAAAAATATGCCTGTTAGCATTGAAATTGATCACCCTAACTATAAAGCTACTCAAGAAATACAAGAAAATGTAAAAAAAGAGCTAATAAAAGATCTAAAAAGCGTTTAATTCACACGTTAAACTCTTTTTAAAATATTCTAAAATGAAAGTCCTTAAGTCTGATGAGATGATGAGTATAGACAAGGAAGCCATTTTTTCTTTGGGGATCCCCTCTTTTGTTCTTATGGAAAACGCAGCTCTGGCGGTTTTGAGGGCTATTAAGTTGGAATTTCCAAGTGCAAAAAAAGTCCTTGTTTTGGCTGGAAAAGGGAACAACGGCGGTGATGGCTTAGCTCTCGTGAGACACCTACATTTGAGAAATTACCAAGTAGATTACGTATTATGCATGGGGAAAGAATTAAAAGGTGATGCTCAAATCCAGCTACAAATCCTGAGAAATTTAGGTAAAGAATCAAAGGAAGAAGTAAACTTTAGTCAATACGACCTGATTGTTGACGCTATCTTTGGCACGGGTTTTAAACCACCAGCAAAGGGACAGGCAGAAACGTGGATAAATAAAGTAAACCAGACTAACGTTCCTGTGCTCTCCGTAGATATTCCTTCTGGGCTGTCTGCAGACACTCCGGAAATGTTTGAACCTCACATAAAAAGTAGTGTAACAGTGACTTTCGCTTTTCCAAAGATGTGTCACATTTTTTATCCAAGTGCCAAATCGTGTGGAAAAGTTTTTGTAGCAAACATATCCATACCTCAACATTTAGCATCTCATATAGAAAGAGAGCTCATAACACACATAGAAGTTCCTCAGAGAGATCCCCAAGTTCACAAAGGCATTATGGGACATACCTTTTTGGTAGGTTCAAGCGTAGGAAAAACAGGAGCGCTTGTTTTGTCAGCCAAAGCTTCTACACGCACGGGTTCTGGACTCGTTACCGTAGGTGTGCCACAAAACCTAAATAGCGTGTTTGAGATTTCTTTAACTGAAGAGATGAGCGTTCCATTGGAAGGACAGGACCGCCTTTCTTACAAAAGTGTGGAACAGATTCTTTCAATGCAAGATAAATTTTCAGCTTTGGGTATAGGGATGGGAATGGATAGATACAAAGAGGGTCAAGAAATAGTAAAGGCTCTTATAGAAAACTGGGAAAAACCTCTGCTTTTGGATGCGGATGCACTCAACAATCTTGCCGATTCAAGAGCACTGGGCATTTTAAGAAAAAGGAAAATACCAGCGGTGCTAACACCACACGTAGGTGAGTTTGCCAGGTTATCGGGATACGAAAAGGGAGAAATTTTGAAGAATCCAATAGATCTGGCAAGTGAGTTCTCTCAAAAATACAACTGCTATGTGGTACTTAAATTTTCTAGGACGGTTATTGCCACACCTTCCGGCAGGACCTACGTATCTACCTACGGAACTCCGGCAATGGCAAAGGCTGGAACGGGAGATGTTCTATCGGGTATACTTACATCTTTAATAAGTAGGAAAATAGATACGGAGTACGCACTAAAGCTTGGAGTAGTTCTTCATGGAATATCTGGACAAATATCGGAAAAAAACAAACACACAGAGTCCACAAAGGCTTTAGATTTAGTAGAAAATATACCAAATGCTTATAATTCCATTCAAAGTGGTGCTTATAGTAG
>JBEPZA010000067.1:0-4992 GCA_041641075.1 Aquificaceae bacterium
CCAACTTTCCTATAAGAGGTCTCCAATTGAGAAAGCTAAACTCCCATTCGTGGCATTTTATTCCTAAGGATTCTGCATAGGTTCTTATTAATTTGATGAAGTATTTTTCTTCTTTGCTTCCTGGTCTTCTGCCTTTGTAAGCTATTAGGTCCCAAAGTGCGCTTTCTTTTTTTTGCTGGAAAAGCGCGTATACACACCCACAGTAATCCTGGTGATACAGTTGATAAACTTTAGAGAGCTTATTCATCTCCTGTATACCACCACCTTTTCTGTAGTCCACACTTATAAACTCAATTTGATAAGAACTACAAACCCTATTTCCAACCTCTGTTAAGACCTTTATATCCTTTTTTGGGCTCATCAAAAGGGTCGTGGTAAGATGCGTAGCATTTATTTCTTTAGCTAGTTTGGCAGATCTTTCTAACCTGAAATCAAAACATACGTGGCACCTTTTGCCTCTTTCTGGTTCATGTTCTAATCCCTTAACAGACGAAAGCCAGTCTTCTACGTTATACTCACCCTCTATAAAATCTATACCCAACTGTTGGCAGATTCTCTTTGATTCTATCATCCTTAACTTATACTCTTCGTACGGATGTATATTAGGATCGTAGAAAAAAGCGCTCATTTTGGCATTTGGGTAGTCAGCCCTTAGTTGTTTGATGAAATACACCGTATCTGGAGCACAGCAAATGTGAACTAGTATATGCATAAGTTTAAAATATTAATCGATGATTTACATATATGCAAACATAAATTCTGGGTTTTCTGAGTACCAACTGGATCAATTCTCTGATATTCCAAGAGATAAAGTAATATGGTTTGATGTAGAGAAACCTACAGATGAGGAAATAAGTTGGTTACATAGCACAGTAGGTTTTAGTATGCCACCTAGAGAAGTTTTTGGGGACATAGAGATAAGTAGCAAGTATAGAGAAGAGGGAGAAGCTATCTATCTTACCTTTTCCTTCTTGATTCAACAAAAGCAAGATATTTTGATAGAACCCGTAATTTTCTTTATAAAAGGTAGGTATTTTGTATCAATAAGATACAAGGATGTTCCAACATTGACGATATTTCAAAGAAGATCCCAGTTGCATGGTCTAAACTTTCAGTTTGCAGAAGGCATTCTTCTAGAAATTATGAATATAGAGGTTGATAGAATTGGTGATAGGCTAGAAATACTGGGCAGACGTATTAGAAATCTAAGAAAAGAGGTTTTTGTAGAACAATCAGAACAAATGATAAAAGAAATATCTTACTATGATGAACTGAATATCACGCTAAGGGAAACCTTAAATGAAAGAATAAGGGTTCTTTCTCATCTTGTAAAAAGCCCGCGTATAAATGCTCAAACAAAGAGAGAAATAAAGATAATACTGGATGATTTTTATACTCTCCTGGACTATACTACTTTCTACATGGATAAACTCGACAGCATACAAAACTCCCTACTTGGAATAATAAGCATAAGACAAAATGAGGCAGTAAAGGTCTTTACTGTTTTGGCGACTACGTTCTTACCCGCGACACTTATAGCCAGTATATACGGCATGAACTTCGATTTTATGCCAGAACTTCACTGGAAGTATGGATACGTGTATTCTTTAGTGCTAATGGTATGCGTAACATTGGCCTTATTGTATTGGGTAAAAAGGAAAGGTTGGCTGTGAAAATCCAGGTTAACTTCAAGAGTGAAGATGTTCTAATATACTCAATAGTATCTTTTGCGTTACTTTACCCAATAATTGTAGCTGGTTTAATATTTTATGAAGACTACAAAAAAAAGGTTTATTACAAGGAAAATATGACGCCTCTTATAAAGATAGCCTTGGGAAGAGAAAACTGCAAAAAAATATACGAAATAAAAGACATATTAGGAGATAGCATAAATCCAAGAGACATAGAGCAAATTTGCTACAAAACTAAGGATCTTCAGGTTAAAAGCTCAAACTTTAAATTCCAACTAGGTAAAGAAAAACATAGGATCACTTATACAGCAGTCTTGCACAAAAATAACGAAAAATCTACACTCAATATAGAAGCTATCTCTCAAGAAGACACTTTAAAAATAGTATCCGTAAAATTAAACTAAAAATCTATGAGAAAAGGGATAGACATAGGTGGTAGCTTTGTAAAAGTCGTGTGGGAAAATGGCAAAAAAGAAAAGTTCTTTATAAAAGATTACATAAAAGACAAGAAAGTTTTCTTAGAAACTATAAAGAAAATAATAACTGACGGGAACCCCGATAAAGTAGGTATAGCAGTAGCAGGATACACATCTTTAGAGGGTGTGGTGTATAGATCGCCTAACATACCTATTTTGGATGGTATAGATTTAAAATCTTTTACAGAGTCTTTGGGAATAAGGTGCTTGGTAATGAATGATGTTAGCGCTGGAGCCTATGGTCTCTGGCACTACTACTATAGAGAATCAAGGAATCTCGTTTTTATAGCCATTGGCACAGGACTAGGAGCGGGGCTTGTAATAGATGGTAAACCTTATTTGGGGAGCTGTGGAAGTAGTCTAGAGCTTGGACATCACATAATTCAAATAGACGGGGATATCTGTAGTTGCGGTAGAAAAGGTTGCTGGGAAGCTTACTGTTCCTCCTATGGACTTGAGAGAATATACTTTAGACTAAGCAATCAGAGCATAAAAGACTATCAAATAATTGAAAGAGCTTTAAACGATGACAGATCTGCTTTGGAAGCTATCGAAATCTTCAAGCGTTACTTGTTAACGGGAATCTTAAATACGGTGCATATTTTAAATCCAGATACACTCATTTTGGGCGGTGGTCTCGTAGAAAATCTAAAAGGATTTCTGAATGAATTAGATAAGCAAGTCAAAAGCCTTGTAGAGAACCTTCCAGCAAGTTGCCTTAAGATAGAGTATGCTCCTTGCGGAGAATTTTGTATGGCTATGGGCGCTTTAGCTTTGAGTTTTAGAGACGATATTTAAACATAATGGAAATCCGTCGTATTGAAGGTATCATTTTGGATGCATTAAGGGAGCAAGCTCAAGGCATACAGACACAAAAGACTGGAGAAGCTCTCAGAATTAAGCTAATATCCCAAGTTCCCCAAGTTCTGTTGGAAATGATGAAAGATAAAGAGAACTTCAGAGCTACAGTTATGGATGTATCCCAAGGAAAAGTAAGACTGTTCTTGGATAATGGCTATGAAATAGTCGCTGAAAACAATATGAATATAGCATTACAGAAGGAAGACCAACTAGAATTGAGCATACAGGATTACAACCCACTTACTTTTAGGGTTAATAAGCTACAAAGCAATCTAAAGCATCAAATTTTACTCGAAAGCCTACTTGAAGGGAAAAATCCCATACTCTATCCTTCTCAAGACCTAAGAGAAAGTATATTCCTATCTGGTATACTGTATGAAAAGAAACTTTTTGATTTTCTAACTGGCAAGTTAAAGCTCGAAGACTTACTCTCGGACACAAAAGCGCAGATACTCAAGAACATTGCCCAATGGACTAGCATCGAAGGGATGGATAATACTCAAATTTTATCTCACCTTAAGCAAATACTAAGTAACTTACAAAAAATGAATAAAGACATAGGTATTTTATTAGAGTCCTTGGATACTCTCACTCTTAAAAAATTGAGCCATGAAGAATACGTGAAAATAGTAAAATACTTAAAAGATGAACCTATACTCAAATACTTAGAGCTTGGACAAGAAGATAAAGTCTTCCAGGAGCTTTTAAGAGTTATAGATAAAAATGAAAACTTGCCCTTCAGGGAAAGGTTTATTAAAGCTCTATTTGACTTAAAGCTTCTTTCCAATAATGTTACGGACCATGAATTGAAGAGACTTATCGATAATCTAATACAGAATCAAGAAGGTATACACAATATTAGACTCTACGCAAAAGAAATTCTAGATAAGCCTCTAATGATAAATCTTTCTACTTTTCAAGACCTTGTTCTAAAGTTTGAGTACATAGTAGTTGCTCAGTACGCACTTTTGAAAAATGGTCAACTCTTTCTACCCCTAAATTACGAAAATGCTAAGGGTGGGATAATCTTTGACATAAAAGAAGAATACAAGGTGCTTATTCATCTAAATTACCTAGATTACTACATATCTGCCTTTATAACTACTCCAAAGACAGAAAAGATTTCTTCTATAAGAGTTAAAATTTGGACGGATAGTGAACCAATAGCTGACCTCTTGCGCACCAATGAAAAACTATTCAGGGAGCTGATAGCACAGGAAGGTATATCGATATCAGGATTCTACGTAAATGTTGTAGGGAAGAAGGAACATATAGAGGAATTAGTTGAATTTATAGGTAAAGAAGGTTTTCACATAGCGGTTTGATCATGGAAAAGAAAAAGGCGGTAGCTCTAAGGTATGAACAAGGGAAAGACAACGCTCCGGTAGTAGTCGCAAAGGGTACAGGCGAAATAGCAGAGAAAATAATAAAAATAGCAAAAGAAAACAACATTCCCATAGTAGAAGATAAGTACCTTCTGTCTGCTATGATGAATGTAGAAGTGTACGAAGAAATTCCTCCTGAGCTCTATAGAGCTGTTGCAAAAGTCTTGGTATTCATAAAAAAGGTAAAAGAAAATAGAAAGTTCTAAACTCTATGCTTTTGGGGAAGCGATGAGAGCCCTATAACCTATGTCCTTTCTATAGTGCATACCGTCAAAATTGATTTTTGAAATTGCCTTATATGCTTTATTCCTGGCATCTTGCAAATCTTTGCCCCAAGCGCATACATTCAGGACTCTTCCACCATTGGTTATAAACTTCCCGTCTTTTTTATCAGTGCCTGCGTGGAAAATTACCACATCTGTGTCTTGTGTTATTTCTAATCCTTCTATTTCCTTTCCCTTTTCTGGATTATCTGGATATCCTCTGCTTGCCAAAACTACACAAATCGCATGGCGATCATCAATATCCAAGCTTACGTCTTTACCTTCGTAAAAATCTAACAACAGTCTTAAGAAATCT
>JBEPZA010000068.1:0-4988 GCA_041641075.1 Aquificaceae bacterium
GCTAACCTCTATATCAGGTCAAAGAGCTTAAAGTTTCTTAGGCTCAGGTAATGTGCGTGTATGGAGAAAAGGTAGCCTTTGGCGTTAAGGGCATACATCTTTTCAGGTTGAAGGGAAATAAGAGCCTCCGGCTTGAGCAAAAGTATGCCCTTTATTTCCATAGAGCCGTATTTGTTCTGTATGGGAAGGTTTATTTGCTCCAAGAGGTTTAGGTCCAAAACTTCCTTTGCAAACTCTTGGGCTTTTAGTAGGTCTTTGGCGTAGTTGGTGAGCTCTTGGAGTTTGTTTTGCATATACTGGGTTGGCTGTGCATCTTGGTCAAAGAGCTCCACTCCGCTTTCGCTGGCGTATTGCATATCCAGAACCACTACATAATCGTCACCTTGTCTTGCTATCCCGAAAGGGTAGAGTTCCAAAGCCTTTGGAATCACATCCACCTTCCAAGTGCCATCCTCTTTCAGAAACACACTATTTCCACCTGTGCCAACGACCGCCAAAGGTGTTAAAACCTCATCCACAAAGGCAAAGAACACAGGGTAATACATAGTGCAAGCTACAAGCTCCGAGTATCCAACAGGTACAAAGTCCACGTTGGCAAAAGCAAACATGTCCGCCCTTAGGGCTACTTTAAGCTCTTGGTGGGTTTGCGGGTCCAGAATCTGGGGATTTTTAAAGGCTTTGATGAGCATTCCCACCTCCTTATCCTGTATTATATTTCCTTTTATTAAAAGGATGTGTCTATTAAAAACAAAGGTTGTCCATACTCCACCGTTTCCCCATTTTCTACCAAAATTTTTACTATCTTCCCCCTTACATCACTCTCTATTTCGTTCATAACTTTGAGTGCTTCTATGATGCACAAAACCTGACCTGGAGAAACTATATCACCCACTTCCACAAAAGGCGGAGCTCCAGGCGAAGGTGCCCTATAAAAAGTGCCTACTAAAGGGCTCTTAATGACATGTAGTTTTTGCTCCTGTATGTCTTCGGAAGGTGGAAGAATTTCAACGTGTTTTATATCTTTCTGCAAAATCTCCTGAGAGCTGTGCGAAGATTCCTTTGCGTGTGTCTCTAAACTTATCTTGATATCGCCTGTTTCTATTACCAAACTTTTTATGTTACTGCCCTTTACTAAGTTTAAAATCTCCCGTATGAATTCTTTATCCATTACTTTACTCTTTCAACATAAGAGCCAGTTCTCGTATCTACTTTCACTATGTCCCCTTCAGTTACGAAAAAGGGAACTTGAATGACCGCGCCTGTTTCTAACTTCGCTGGTTTTGAACCACCAGCGGCGGTGTCACCTTTGAAAGCGGGTTCTGTCTCTATCACTTTAAGTTCAACTGTTTTTGGAAGCTCTATGCCTATCGGCTGACCTTTGTATAAAAATACAACCACCGTCATTCCTTCCTTTAGGAACTTAGTCTCTTCCTTTATGTTTTCTGCAGATACGGGGATCATCTCATAGCTTACCTGACTTACAAAATAGTAGTAATCGCCATCGTTGTAGGAATACTCTGCAAAAACTTGCTCAAAGTCCGCAAGTTCTATGGAGTCCGAAGATTTGTAAGTTATTTCAATTACGTTAGATGTTGCCATATTTTTTGCCTTCACGCGCACAAAGGCTTGACCTTTTCCGGGCTTTACGTGCTCGTAGTCTAAGACTCTGTGAGGTTGACCGTTATGCTCAATAAACATATCCCTCTGTATGCTGTTTATATCAATTCTTACACCCATGAAGGATATTTTAACATCTTTTTTTGATAACTTCTTCTAAAAGTCTCAGGAATTCTAGGTAAATTTTCTCGTATTCGTATGCTAAGAGCTTAACGTGTTCTTCTTCTAACTCTAAAGCTTGTGCCACCTTGGGCTTTACTATAGATTTGTAGTCAGAAAGGTATGCTTTGTAATCATGAGTGAGCTCTTCACAGGTTAAGTCGTCCAAAGATGCCAAGTAAGATTGAAAGGTTACCTTTGCTGAAGTTATCAAGTTCCTAAGTTGCATTTCTATGTCACCTTTGTCCATACCAGCTTTTGTAAAGTCCGCCATAATTTCCTCCTAAGGTCTAACTACTACACAATGGTGTTTGTTTATGTAACTTCTGACTTTTAAGACATCTTCTAAACTTATCTTTTGAATAATCTGAGGATACTCTTGGTCCATTTTCCAACCAAATCCCATGACTTGGAAAAATCCTAAATACCACGCCTGTTTAGACCTTGTTTGATGATCCAGCAAAAACCCACCAATTATTTTACTTTTTGCTATATCTACATCCTCCTGTGTTATAGGAGCGCTTTTAATAATATCCAACAAGTCTTTAAGTGCGCTTTCTTCCTTTTCCGGTGATGTGCCTATGTATGCAAAGAGCCTAGTAGATGATAACCTTGAAGGATAAAAGGCGTAAGTTGCGTATGCATATCCCCTTTTTTCTCTGAGTTCTTTAAAGAGTTTTGAAGTCATACCTTCTCCCAGCACGCTTGCAAGGACTTTAAAGCTAAAGTAATCCTTAGAGGAAATGTGTGGGGCATCGAAAGCGCACACTATGGTAGACTGAGCCCCTTCCCTACGGACTTTTTCTAACTTATCCTCTTCAACACTCAACTTTTGTAAATTTATAACATACTCACCGCTTGGAATATCTAAAAAGGTTTGCTCAACTTTGTGTTTTACATTTTCAATATCAAAATCTCCCACTATGCTAACAACTATGTTTTTGCCTTTTAGAATATCCTTCCACCTTTTCTCTATATCCTCTTTGGTTATGGACTGAATGTCTTCCTCTCTTCCCAAAGGTGGGTGTTCGTAGGATGTTCCTTTGTAGGTTATCCTTCTAAGCTGGTCCATACCAAACTCCTGTGCCCTTTCCCTCCTTGCTCTTATTTGCGCTACAGCGTTGTTTTTTTCTCTTTGTAAGTCTTCTGGATTGAAACTTGGGTTTAAAAGTATGTCCTTTAAAACTTCCAAAGCTTTTTCTAAGCCTTCTATTTTTGTAGAAAATCCTACTTCTATGTAGTCATCGCTTGCGGAAGAATAGATGCTACCTCCGTAATCCTCAAAGGTGCTAGCTATTTGGTAAGAAGAAAAGTTTTTTGTGCCTTTTGTGAGCAGTATAGCTGTTAGGTTGGTAAGTCCTTTCTTCTCTTCCCCGTGAGTTCCTGACTTTACAAACACATATCCGCTCACTATACCTTTGCCATGTGTTGGTTTTAGCAATATGGTAACTCCGTTTGGGAGCTTTAGCTCTTCCACTTTTTGACCTCCAAAACTAAGGCTAAGTAACAAAAGTAGCGCAAATAAAAACATCATCTTTGAGGCACCATAAGGACTTCGTTATAGGCTTTTCCTAATAGATAGTTATCTAAAACTCTTAGAACATCTTCTTTTCTGACTGATTTTATGTTGTTTTCAAAGAACCTGTAGTAGTCCAATAAACCTACAACCGTTACCGAGTAACCTATATAGTATGCCTGGGAATTAACAGATTCTGTTGTGAAGATGGTAGAGTTTATAATTCTCTCTTTTGCTTTGTTTATATCTTCATCGGTTAAAGAATCGGAAAGGTTCTTTAGAAGTTCAAAAACTCTCTCTTTTACTTGTTCGTATTTGGAAGGTTCAAAGGTAGCGTTTATTACCCACAGGTTGTCCCTCGGTCTTCCAAAGTCTCCTGTAGATACAGAGTAAACGAGTCCTTTTTCCTTTAATTCTCTGTAAAATACGGACGTTCTACCTGAGCCTATTATCTGGTCTAACACCAAAAGAGCATAATACTCCTTTGAGCCTATAGGTGGACACCACCAGCCTATAATCCAGTGGGCTCTGTCTACCCTTGGGTCTTGTATTGTTTTTGCTCTGCTTTCAAGTTGCTTAGGCTCTGGCAATGTATCTGGCTTTGCTACAGGGCGTGACTCTTCTTTACCGAAGGTTTTTAGGACTTCCTCTTTGAGTTCCTCAAAGTCCAGGTCTCCAACAACCACAATGTGCATATTCCTTGGTTGGTAGTAGTTTTTGAAAAACTCCATCAAAGACTCTCTTGTGAAGTTTCTGACCGTTTCTTCGTAACCTATTATGGGATATCTGTAGTTGGACACTTTGTAACTTAGGCTCTCAAAAGACTCCCAGAGATTGTTTCTGGGACTGTCTTTACCTCTTTTTATCTCCTCTATAACTATGGGTTTTTCTTTCTCTATCATTTCAGGCAAAAGCAAAGGTTTTTGGGTTATCTGATACAGTATGTCTAAGGCTTGCTTCCAGTATGGTTTTGCTATTTCTATGTGATAAAAGGTGTATTCCTTGGAAGTGCCTGCATTTATTTGTCCACCTAAACTTTCCACGATGAAATCAATCTGACCATACTGGTATTTTTCTGTGCCATTAAAAAGCATGTGTTCCAAAAAGTGCGCCATACCTTTTTGAGTGTAGTTTTCGTAAATAGAGCCTACACCAAACCACACGTGAATGGCTACAGCCTGAGTGTCGTCCCTTGGTGCAAAAATCAAGTTTGCTCCGTTGGGAAGCTTGTAAGTTTTTATGTCCATCGATAATGCCACACCCACTACAAAAACCTCCAAGAGTATTAAGTAAAGGATCTTAAAATGCCTCATTCTTTCGATGTTTAAAATATAAACTGCTCCTTTGCCTTTACAAGCTTGGTTATCATTTCATTCACTGGAACTGGCAAATTTACAGTTTTTGCCAAGTTTACTATAGCTCCGTTTAGACTGTCTATCTCTGTTTTGCCTTTCTTTATGTCTTCGAGCATGGATGGGTAGTGCTTGGCGGTAGGTGGAACGAGCCTTTCGTAAAAGAGCTCTTTGTAAGACTTGGAACTTTCGTGAAAAGTTGGCACTTTATTTGCCAAAAACACTTCGAAAGCTTCGTCTATTATTTTGTCTATAATCTCTTTCGTATAGGGATTTTTCACAAGGTCACCGTATGAAACTTCAAAGAGTGCACCCAAAGGATTTAAAGCACAGTTGTATATTAC
>JBEPZA010000069.1:0-4927 GCA_041641075.1 Aquificaceae bacterium
TTTGACCCCAAAGCGCTCCATAACTTCCTTATCCACTTCCTTTATTCTTTCTGGCTTGTGCTTTAGCGTTTTCATACCTTCATCCGTCAAAGTAGTTAGCATTACGTATATTGGCATAGTTTTACCCTCCTTAAATCATAAGTTTATCTGCAAGTATTACATCTGTCAAGCTAATTGGCTTGATAACTTCAATTAAGGGGTTAATTATATAATTTTTGTTATGACTAACAAAGATCTTTTTGAACTTGCTAAATCTTTAATGCCAGGTGGTGTAAGTTCACCCGTCAGAGCCTTCAAGGCAGTAAAAACAGACCCAATAATAGTGCAAAAAGCACAAGGATGTTACATATGGGATGTAGAAGGCAAGGAGTATATCGATTATCTGTGCTCCTGGGGAGCTATCATCCTCGGACACTCTCATCCGAAGGTTGTGGAAGCTATAAAAGACCAGATGGAAAAAGGAACATCTTACGGTATCACAAATGTGCACGAAATTACATTAGCTCAAATGGTAGTGGATAGTGTTCCTAGCGTGGAGAAAGTAAGGTTTGTATCATCTGGCACAGAGGCTACCATGTCCGCAATTAGGTTGGCACGAGGATACACTGGAAGAAAATACATCGTTAAGTTTGAAGGCTGCTACCATGGACATGCAGACTCGTTGCTTGTGAGTGCTGGCTCGGGCGTTGCCACCTTTGCCATACCTGGCACTCCTGGAGTTCCCGAAGAAGTAGCAAAATTAACGCTTGTTGTTCCATACAACGACTTGGAAGCACTAGAGAAGGTTTTTAAACAATACGGACAGGATATAGCAGCTGTCATAGTAGAACCTATAGCTGGAAATATGGGTGTGGTCTTGCCTGAAGAAGGTTTTCTTAAAGGCATAAAGGATCTTTGTAGTGAGTACGGTGCGTTGTGCATATGTGATGAAGTCATAACCAACTTTAGAGTTGCTCCGGGCGGAGCTCAAGAGTTATACGGTGTAGAACCAGACATTACATGTATGGGCAAGATACTCGGTGGTGGTATGCCCCTCGGAGCTTACGGTGGCAAAAAGGAAATAATGGAAAAGGTTGCTCCCGAAGGTCCCGTTTATCAAGCGGGAACGCTCTCTGGCAACCCCGTATCTGTGGTAGTAGGTATTGCCACGCTTAAGACCCTCTTTGAAGAAAACCCATACGAGAAGTTGGAGATGATGACAGTTAAATTGAGCAACGGTATATCCCGCATACTAACGGAAAAAGGTATTCCCCACTGTATAAATAGGGTGGCCTCTATGTTTACAATTTTCTTCACAGAAGGACCAGTTAAGGATTATCAGAGCGCCAAAAAGTCAGATTTAGAAATGTTTGCCAAGTTCTTTAGAGCTTTGCTAAACAAAGGAGTACTCTTCTCTCCGGCGCAGTTCGAGGCTTGGTTTTTAAGTACGGCTCACGACCAAAAAGTATTAGACGAAACGCTCAATAGAATACACGATGCTGTAAAGGAGTTATAGGATGGAACTAACAAGATGCCTAGTTTTAAATTTGGAAGGAACAGCTAAGGAAATAACGGATAAGCTAAATGAGACCTTGGAGATTATACAAGAAGAAGGAGGGCGAATCTTGAGTGTAGAAACTTCCTTTGCAAAGGAACACGGAATAGATGGTTTTGTAGTCGTCTACACTATAAGTTACGTTAGCAGTAAGCCTGTAGAAACCGAATAGATATCCAAGTTAGTGTTTGAAAAAGATTGAATTTTCTTACTACTTTCAGAATATACTCTTGATATGATACCTAGTGAGTGGTGGGCAAGAGCTGAACATAGGCTCATAAACCCAAAGAAAACCAGAGATAGTTTTGAGGAACTCTTGAAAGCTCATCCTGAACCCAAAAGCTTACTAGATTTTCTTAATGAAAGGCGATTTATATTACTCTTGGAACTCCTGGATAGGTCGGAATGCATTAGAAAATTTCTAATTAGTCATCCGCAGGACTTTCAGAACACAATTCCAGGACTTTGGTACAAAGTTAAGGAAAAGGCGGATTACTTAGAAGAACTGAGAACATTGGTGAGTGAAACCTTATCGGACGAAGAGTTCTCAAAAAAACTAGCGTACTACAGACACAGGGAGTTGATGCGTATTCTGTCAAAGGAGTATTTAGGGACTTCCTCTTTAGAAGAAATTCTAAATGAGTACTCACACCTACCTGATGCTATGTTAGAGCTTGCTTACCAGAGGTCATTAAGGGAGTTTGAAGAGTTATATGGCAAACCAACTCACAAAGATGGAACTCCTGCAACGGGTCTTATAATAGCCCTTGGTAAACTTGGAAGTTACGAACTCAACTACTACTCAGACATAGACGTAATGTTTGTTCATTCATCCGATGAAGGACAGGCTGGAAAGATAGACCTAAAAGAGTTCTTTTCTAAAGTTTTCCAAAAGACCTTTTTTTTAGTGAATACATTAACAACGGAGGGAAAGCCTTACCAGGTAGATTTAGATCTGAGACCTTTTGGCAAGTCAGGACCTATCAGTATGTCCATAAGAAGCATGGAGCTTTACTACGAGTCTTACGGTAGAACATGGGAAAGGTTTGCACTTTTGCGTGCTAGGTATTGTGCAGGTGATGAAAATCTTTATCGAGTGTTTGAAAAGGACATAAAAACGCCTTTCGTGTTTAGAAAAACCATAGATTACAAGATATTAGATGAAATAAGATTAATGAAGAATCAAATCGCAACTCAGGCAAGAAGGACGATGGGCGACAAATGGAACGTAAAAGTAGGTGAGGGAGGGATAAGAGAGATAGAATTCACCGTTCAATCACTCATAATACTACTGGGTGGGAAAATACCTTTCCTAAGAGAAAGCAATACTTTCAGAGGTATATGGAAGTTAAACAAAAGAGGTATCTTTTCCGATGAAGAAGCAAAATTTTTAGAACAAGCGTATGAGTTTTTAAGAAGATTGGAGCACGCTATACAAGTAAATAAGTGTTTGCAAACTCAAGCCTTTTCACAAAAAGATTTAGATACGCTCTCTAAAATCTTGCAAATTCAAGGACAGGAACTTTTAGAAAAGTATAAATACTACACTTCTGAGGTCACAAAAATCTTTGACAGTATAATACCATCCCAACAAGAAGAAGAGCTACATCCATTACAACAAGCTATAATCTCAGAAGATAAATCCTACGGTATAGAAATCCTGAAAAGCTACAACTTTAGTAACCCAAGTAGGGCTTACGATATATTGCTTAGTTATATACAAGGAAGAGAAGGGATAAACCTATCTAGTTTAGAAAAGAAAACCTTCATAAGAATCCTTCCTCAGTTGGTGGAAAATATGTCATTATCAAACAATCCTGATGATACGCTCACAAATTTTGATAAATTTTTTTCAAATCCAACAGGTAGACGTATTATCCTCAGCCCAGCAAAAGAAGATATAAACAAGATGCTTTGTAAGGTTTTTTCTCTCTCTCCATACCTTTCTACACTAATAAGTAGATATCCAGACTTAGTGGAAGATGTTCTAACTCTGTATCAAGACTTTCCTACCATTGAGGATCTAACGGAGGAGTTTGAACGTTTTAGACGTTTAAACCTTACCCCAGAGAATCTTCTTAGACGCTTCAAAAAAGTCTGGGAAATTCGTATATCTCTGGTGTATCTTCTCAAGAAAGAAGATAGGTATAAAAAACTCATTAGCTTTTTCGAGAGTCTCACTCTTTTGAGTGATTTCTTAATGAAGGAGATTTGGGAAAGCGTAAAACTAAGGGACTCTGTTGTAATAGCTTTGGGAAAGTATGGAAGTAAAGAGCTAAATATAGGATCCGATTTGGATATTGTCTTTTGTAGTAGAGAAAGCTCCTATGAGAACACAAAAAAAGCTCAGGATTTTCTGAGATTCTTAACTACGCACACATCTGAAGGTTACCTTTACAAGGTGGACATTAGACTAAGACCTATGGGTAGCCAGGGAGAGTTAATACCTTCGTTAAGTTTTTACAAAGATTACTTTAGCAAACATGCTAGAACGTGGGAAAGGTTCGCTTGGACACGTTACAGATTCATATACGGAGATGAACTACTGAAAAACCAACTGGAAGCCATCTTGAGTGACTTCCTGTTTAGTAAAGCTCTTGGGGCACAAGAAAAAAGGGACATGAAACTAATGAAAGAGAAACTAGAGGGACTAGCCAAAAAAGGTAGAGATGTCTTGGACCTAAAGTTCGCTCCAGGTGGTTTAATAGATGCTGAATTTATAACACAGTATTACATACTTCTCGAACAAATGAGACTACCATCCATGGTAAAGGCATTGGAAAAACTGTCACGTAAATACTCTATACTTAATCAAGTTTATAAGGACTATATGTTTCTGAGGCTTGTAGAAACTCGTTACAGGCTTTCAAAGGAAAGCGGTGGATCGGTGATAAATAAAAAGGATATTAAACCCGTAGCGTTCTCTTTGGGTATGGAGGAAGAAGAGCTTTGGGAAAGCATACTCGAAAGCATGAAGAGTATAAGACAAATATTTCTAGAAGTATTTGAATAAACCTTTGATAAAATCTATAAAAATTAGGGGATGTAGCTCAGTTGGTAGAGCGCGGGCATCGCAAGCCCGAGGTCGGGGGTTCGAGTCCCCTCATCTCCACTTTAGGTGTTATAATTTTTTCGATCAGTCCCCGTAGCTCAGGAGGATAGAGCGCGAGATTCCTAATCTCGAGGTCGGAGGTTCGACTCCTCCCGGGGACGTTTATATATCGTATATAACATCCAGAAGCTCCTTTGCCTTTTGAGGATCTATCTCCTTAAGCTTTTTGTAGATTTCCCTAGCTTTATCTATCTTTTTTAAACGGGTGTATGCAACACCTACCTTAAACAAAATGTCAGGATCGTTGGGTTTTTGAGAAAGCTCCTCCAAAGCATCCTGAA
>JBEPZA010000070.1:0-4839 GCA_041641075.1 Aquificaceae bacterium
CAAGTTGGGACTTTACAGTCCAACACTCTTAAAGGGTTTTTGTCCTTTCTTTCTAAGCAAACCTCACAAAGCTCAGAAGATACAGAATTGAGATACTTTATTAAGCTCTTTCTGTATTCGGGTCTACAAACCTTACACCCTATGGAATTTATCTGTATATGCGCGTGTATGCCTAAGTTCCTTAAGGTTTTGTAAACGATACTTATTATCTCTGCATCCGCTATAGGATCCAATGTGCCGAAAATTTCAGCTCCTATTTGGTGAAACTGCCTGTATCTACCCGCTTGGGGTCTTTCGTATCTAAACATGGGACCTTCGTAGAATACCTTTTGGTAAGGTTTATATGCGTATAGCTTGTTGTTTATGTAAGCTCTAACAGCTCCTGCTGTGCCTTCCGGTCTGAGTGCCAAAAGTCTGCCTTTTTTGTCCTCGAAAACAAACATCTCCTTTTGAACAATATCCGTAACTTCACCTATGCTCCTTTGAAAGAGATCCGCAAACTCAACGACAGGCAAGATGATTTCCTCAAAGTTATACTGGCGAAGTAAATCCCTCACGGTGTTGGAAACCTTTCTAAACTTGGACAGATCTTCTCCAAAGATATCGCGGAAGCCCCTAACTGTATTTATCGTTTCCATAAGTGATAAAATTATAATAATTCTTGCAATGTTTTGTAGAATAAAAAGCGGAGGAATTTTGGGGTTAGATGGGTTCTTAGTAGATGTCGAGGTGGATATATCTCCTGGACTGCCCCAGTTTAACATCGTAGGGCTTCCAGATAAAGCAATAAACGAATCAAAAGAAAGGGTAAGATCCAGTCTCAAGAACTTAAACATAAACCTTCCTTCCAAGCGTATTACTGTAAACCTTTCACCTTCCTACGTGAAAAAACAAGGCACATTGTATGATCTTCCTATAGCTCTGGGGATATTGAAACTTTTGGGAGTAGTGGATGTCCCAGAGGACGCTGTATTCTTAGGGGAACTTTCTTTGGACGGGAAGATAAATAAAGTTCGCGGTGTCTTGCCTATGGTAGCGTCCTTGTTTTCTGAAGGCTTCGATACCTTCTTTGTCCCCAAGTGTAACGAGTTAGAAGGTAGCATAGTAAAAGGTGCAAAGGTGTATGGATTCTCTTCCATACAGGAAGTGATAGAGTTCCTCAGAGGCGACATAAGTAGAAAACCAGCAAGCGTTAATGTAGATGAACTATTCGAAAAAAGTTTAGATTTTGTTATAGATCTCTCCGATGTGTATGGGCAAACTCTGGCAAAACGAGCTTTGGAAATATCAGCAGCCGGGTTTCATAATCTTTTGCTCGTTGGTCCCCCCGGATCGGGTAAAAGTATGCTTGCCAAGCGTATTACTACCATACTACCACCACCAGACTTCAACGAAGCCCTAGAGATTACAAAGATATATAGCGTAGCGGGTTTACTAAAGGAACCTATGATAACACAGAGACCTTTCAGGTCGGTGCATCATACTACTTCAGATATTGCATTGATAGGCGGAGGAAGCATTCCAATGCCTGGTGAGATAAGCTTAGCCCATAGAGGAGTTCTTTTCTTAGACGAGCTTGTAGAATTTAGCAGAAAAGCTTTAGAAGCTCTAAGACAACCTATGGAAGATGGTAATATAACCGTTACTAGGGCTATGGGGAGAGTTACGTATCCAGCTGAGTTCTTGCTAATAGCCGCTACAAATCCATGCGCTTGTGGAAACTATGGAAATCCATACAAACCTTGCGTGTGCACGCCCAATCAGCTAAGAGCCTTTCACTCTAAGCTTTCCGGACCCATTATGGATAGGATAGACCTAAAAGTTTGGGTAGATCCGGTAGACAAAGAGGAACTGTTAAACATGCAGAAAGGAGAAAGCTCAAAAAGCGTAAGAGAAAGAGTCATCAGAGCTATAGATATACAAAAGGAAAGATTCAAAGGAAAGTTTAAGTTCAATTCAAGAATGACGGAAAAGGAGATAGAAACTTACTGTATATTGGAAAACGAAGCAAAATCTATACTAAGGATGGCTGTTGAGAAGTTTCATCTAAGTGGCAGAGGTTATGCGAAGGTTTTAAAGGTAGCTAGAACAATATCCGATCTAAATCAGGAAGAAAAAATTAAAGCGGAGCATATTGTGCAAGCTTTGCAGTTTAGAATAGATGAAAAATTCACACCATAGGTAAATTTTAAGGATTTCAGAGAATGTTTGATAATGATATGTATCGCCTTGTTTGATTTGTTATAAACTAGAATAGAACTTTCTCGCTTAGCCAAAAAACTACAAAACTTTAAACCTTTTGCTGTGTTTTAAACACAGGTTTTTGCTCCTTTCCCAATACGCCATAGGAAAGCTTGCTCTGGAACTTATAAGATTATCAAGCGCTTTATTACGGAACCAGGCATTTATTGATTGACCAAAGTTTTAAAATAAAGTCAAGTGAGACTTTATTTACGTTTCTAAGTTTAATGGAACCTGTAAAAAGTTATGAGGAATATTTACCCCATAAACTTATGGATATAGCATGTAGGATTTGTCTATAAGAAGCAACAAAGCTTTCAAAGAGAAACTACAAAAACCTATAGAGGTATAGTATCACCTGGAACATCTACGCCTGCTGAGCTATATTTTCCCAGATTTTGAGTGAGTATGTGAGGGAGTGCGTATTTCCCTTGCTTGAAAATCGAAGCCCAATTTAGAATTGTGAGTCTGTAATATTCTTCTAAGATTTGTGAGATGTGTGGCTTGGGAATTTTTTTCTCATCAATATTAATACCTATGCGGTCTTTAATCGAAATTTCTATTGGCTGTATTGTCCCCCTTTCCCAGGAGCAAGATACTAACAACCCTTTGGAATCGTTGTAGCTTATAGCTGTTCCTTCTTGCACATTGACGAATTTATCTTTAATTTTGCTTAGAATCCTTCTGTTTGGGGTTTTATTCACAGCTATTACGTCAATTATCAAACTGCGAAATGTGAGTTTCCTCAACAAATCGGATATGGACTCCTTTCCTTTTCCAGGAACACCTTCACGAATAACATTCCCCATCATTTTGGCTTCATTATCTTTTATGACTCCATCTTTTGCAAATACCAATCTTATCAATTCTTTGTGACTTGTCTTGTTATATTCGGAAATCTCCCACAATATATCCTCAAGAATTTCATAAAACGTAGAAGGTGTGAGTTTTTCAGCGCCAATCGGTTTAGTTCCCATTGTTATATACCTTCCATAAGGATCTACCATTGCACTATACGCAGTTGCAGATGACTTTTTATCTACTCTTCTTGAAATATCGATGTAAGCGTAACATGAAGAACCTTCGGGAACTCCATCAATTGGTTTATCAGACGGCTCTTCTAATATCCACACGGCTGTTCCAGCTCCACCAAGCTTGATGTATAACTGCGAAGCCAAGTTAACGCAGATAAAACACAGATTTTCTTTATTTTTAACTATTTCTTTAATCGTTTTGCTCAGAACAGCTTGCACAGGGATTTGATTTTTGAACAGGTCTCCTTTTGTTCTATAATACATCTCTGACGCTTTTTCATCGGGAAGGACAACTATTGCAATAACGTCTTTAAAGCCCTTCAAACTATTACAGAGTTTCCTAACAGCAGTAGTGTAATTTTCGCCAACATCTATGAACCCATTGTTCCCAAAATTGGAAAGCAGTTCTAGCTTACCAAGATTGAGCTGTGAATAAGTTTTCTTAATAGAATTAAATGCAGTAAATAGATTTTTCCTATCAATATTGCTATTGTGGATTACAACACATCTTCCATTAAGCTTATCACTGTAAGGACCGTGTTCCCTTAAGTCTTTGTAGATATTATTTATAGTTGTCTTCATTCCGTTGCCCACTATAACATAAAAACTTGAACGCTTGGGAAAGCTGTGTTCCTTGTAAGCTAAAATCGAAATGTCTTTTGGTCCTTCAAGTAAGATTTGTTGTCCTAAAAATTTAATGGAATTCAAGTATTTCCGAATAAATTCCTTAGTTTTCTCTACTCTCTCCTGTGGATTCATCTTCAAGTCTTTGTAACTAAACTTTTCTCTCTCAAAATCGCTAAAGATACATGATTCTGGATATAACAATGTTCTTCCATACGCTGGAATATAAACTTCTAGCACCTGGTTACTCAAACTGTGCAAAACTGTCCAGTTTGAGTAGTCCGTCTTTCAGGTTGTCCCTGTTTAGGTGGGACAACCATAGTCCCTGTCCCAGGAAACAGGAACTTGCGCCGCTGTAGCGGTCTCCCCACTTGCCCTGAAACTAAAACTAATTTCAGGACAGACATGTCACGAAGAACTCTGTCAGGGGAGAGTGGCGTCACCACCGCTACCCTGAGAACTTGCCAGAGATTGCGCTCATCCCCGCAGACACCAGAACTTGTTCCATCCAGAGGTTCTGATGCCCTCCCTGGCTCACTCTCAGAGCTTTGTAAAAGTTTTATCACCCAATCTATCTCCTTGAGTTGTCTTTTCCTAACGTTTGGACTTTTGACTGCCTTTTTTATGTATTCTTTCAGTTCTTCCAAACTGTTTACATCAAGTCTACTAAGAAGCTCCATATAGTTGTACGGTATCTTTTCTTCTATCCCAAGCCCTCTCCTTGCTATAACATACGAGCTCGCTACGTCTTTGCTCACCATATACTGTGGCGCATACTTCAACATCCCTATTACCGATGTATACGCTGGCTCAACTTCTATAACCTCTATCCCTTTACGCTTTGCTAAAAGCTTTATCTTCTCCAAAAGTAACCTGTACCCAAAGTAGTGCCTTATACGTCTTGACTTTCTCCCTGAAAAATCTCCTCTCCTGCCCCTGT
>JBEPZA010000071.1:0-4834 GCA_041641075.1 Aquificaceae bacterium
TACTTTCTCTCCAAAAGCAAGGTATTGAGTTTCTTATCTTACGCTCTCTCCTTGGTGTTGTTTGCACTGTTGCACTTTACCGTAATTTTTGATTTGGTAGGTCTTACTCATCTTTTGCCACCCAAAAGAGATCCAGCTAAATGGTTGGTGGGTTGGAGTCAGCTTGGGCAAGAAGTTAGTCAAATCTATACAGGCAAGGAGCTTATAGTGTCGCCGCGTTACCAAATATCAGCAGAGCTCGCCTTTTATGTAAAAGGAAATCCAGAAACGGATTGTATAAACCTTGGAAGAAGGATGAATCAGTACGACCTGTGGAAACATAGAGTAAGGCACCTTATAGGTAACGATGCCATATATGTTGATTTAAATCCTTTGCCACCTTCTGTACTGGCAGCTTCAGAGGGTATAATTGATCATAAGGAAGTAAAAATAAACTGGAGGAGTGAGACAATAAGAACTTTTTACATTTACAAGCTCAAAAAATACAAAGGTATGGAGGAAGAGTTACCGATGGGTTATTAGGTGGGCTTTGGCGGTTTATATATACGGTTTTATTCTATTTCATCTACTCCCCGTTACATACGCACCTGTCATAAATTACTCCATTGGTAAACCTTCACCAGTCCCCTACGAGAAAATGTGTCAAGTCGCTTTGGGTGTAAAAACAGTGAACAACTGGTATTTAGGAAACCCCAACAAACTCCTAAGCATTTCCAAAGAGCTAAATATGGATAACGTCTTTGAAGATAGAGTAGAAGGTATAGGTTACAGAGATATAGGAATACTGAGAACTATCCTTTATGCCATGTTTGAATATATTCCTAAAGGTCTATTGCATGAAGAACCCAATGATCTATACGCTGCCTATTTAGGTGAGTGCCTCCCAGTATTATCCGATATGCCTATTATCTTTTCTTTTCTTAGTGTGGATTTTCCAAGTTACGTATTTATATTAGGCAAACGAAGAAACGTATTTTTTAGCAAAGATAGAACTTGTGCTATTATAGACCCTAGTGTATACCCTGTGCTTTCTCATAAACCAGTACAAATATACGCCTACAATTCATATGGTTTTAGTTTCCCAAGGCAGAGTATACCCAAAGGGTCCAATCTAGTTATAAATGTAAGCGAGACAAGAAAAACGATTGTTTTTATATATAGGAACGATACTTTAATTAATGTGTTTTTACAAAAAAATGTAAAGGAAGTTTTAACGGAGCCTGGGAAATATGATATTTATATTTACAGTTACGCTTTTAAGGTTTGGAAGTTGTTTTTTGGTTTACGTCTCTTGAGTTGTGCACAAGAATTTACTGTCGTAGAGTAGAAATACAAGCTCATTAAAATTAAGAACTTTAGCAGCTAAACTAGGTAATCTAGCAATTTGCCAAAACATATTTGCATTGATTTAAATGAAACGTTGTTATTTTTAAGGAATTTTGTAACTGTGAATACAAACCTAAGATATTTTAAATTAAGTAATTTTATTGGGAAGTTTCATATTTTAAAGCATTCACCTAAAAACTTAGGGAATGTAAAATAATGCTTTTTTACGATTAAAATATTCCCAATGAGAATTTTGGTGCTAAAGTTCGGCGGAACTTCCGTTGGTTCTTTGGAAAGGATAGAAAACGCTTGCAAGAGAGTCATACAGAGAACTAAAGAAGGATATAAGGTAGTTGTCGTATCGTCTGCTATGGCAGGCGAAACTGACAGGCTTTTAAATCTCATAAAATCCGTAGATACTTTCCCTCCAGAAAGAGAAATAGACATGCTTGTATCTACTGGAGAGCAACAGGCAATTTCTCTGTTCGCCACTATGCTAAACAAGATGGGATACCCATCTGTTAGTCTGTGCGGTTGGCAAGTTCCCATAGTCACAGACAGTGTGCACACCAAAGCAAAGATCAAGAAGATTGGTATACAAAGGATACTTAACCTCTTAAAGGAGGGCTATATACCTATTATTGCGGGTTTTCAAGGTGTTACAGAAGATTGGGAGATAACAACTTTAGGTCGAGGTGGTTCTGACCTCTCTGCGGTTGCATTGGCATACGCTTTAGGTTGTGACTGTGAAATATACACGGATGTAACGGGTGTATTTACTGCAGACCCAAGGATAGTTCCAAACGCAAAGAAAATTCCAGTTATAGCATACGAAGAAATGCTAGAAATGGCGTCTCTTGGAGCAAAGGTTATGCAAGCGAGAAGTATTGAATTTGCTATGAAATATAATGTAAGAATTTACGTAAGAAGTTCCTTTTCTCAGGAAGAGGGAACTTGGATAGTTCCGGAGGATGAGGTCATGGAAAAGGTTGCAGTTAGAGCTATAACTTTAGAAACAAAAGAGTCGAGAATTACCGTCGTTAGAGTGCCTGATAAACCTGGTATAGCGTATAAACTTTTCAAAGCCCTAGGTGATGCACATATTGTGGTAGATATGATTGTCCAAAACATCTCCCATCAAGGTTTTACTGATATGTCCTTTACGGTAAACAAAACGGATGCAGAAAAGGCAGAACGTATTGTTAAACAAATAGCTCAAGAAATAGGAGCTCAGGAAGTAGTAAGAGATGATGATGTAGCCAAAATTTCCATTGTTGGTATAGGTATGAAGAGCTCTTACGGAACAGCTGCAAAAATGTTTGAGGTTCTGTACAAAAACGGTATAAACATAATGGCTATATCTACTTCTGAAATAAAAATATCCTGCCTAATACAAGCAAAATATGGAGAGTTGGCTCTTAGAGAATTGCATTCTGCTTTTATAGAAGAAGGAGAAGAAATAAAGGTATTAAATGATTCTAAATAAAGACCTCGTAAAGGATATTTTTAAAAATTACAAAAAGCTCAAACTTGCAGTAGTAGGCGATATTATACTAGATAGGTATGTTTTTGGCTATGTGGAAAGGATATCCCCAGAAGCGCCTGTCCCCGTAGTGGAAGTAAAAGAAGAGAACTTTAGATTAGGTGGCGCTGCGAATGTAGCAGATAATCTTGCGAGCTTGGGTGTAAGTGTTTCCCTTATTGGTGTTCTTGGTCAAGATTACGGTATGCACATTATAAAAGGTCTACTTAAAGAAAGGGGAATAGAGGATCTAACAGTAAAAGATCCTAACAGACCAACTACCGAAAAATCTAGGATAATAGCTCTCTCACAACAGCTTTTAAGAATAGACAGAGAAGAAAGAAAAACAATTTCTGAACAATCCCTGAGGGAAATACTGGAAATACTTGAAAAACCCTTTGATGCTATCATAGTTTCCGATTACGCAAAAGGCGTAGTATGCGAAAGTCTAATGAATAGAATTAGGGAGAAGAAAGTATTCTTTTCGATAGATCCAAGACCTGTTAATATGAAACTTTACGTAGGAGCTAATTTAATGACACCCAACGAAAAAGAAGCCTTCCATATGGTAAATGAAAGCGACATAGAACGTGTTGGTTTCTCCCTGAAGAAACACCTAAACTTAGAAGCATTGGCTATTACGCTAGGTCCAAGGGGTATAGCCTTCTTTGGAGATGATGTTAAATACTTCCCAGCAAGGGCAAGGCAAGTTTACGATGTCACAGGTGCTGGTGATACCGTTGTAGCTATATTGACAGCTACTTACCTAGCAGGCTACAGTTGGGACGTTGCATGTGAGCTTGCTAATGTTTGTGCTGGTATAGTGGTAGGTAAGTTGGGAACAGCAACCGTAACTTTAGAAGAGGTGATTGATTACCTTGAAGAAGGGTAAAGAGTACGAAGATATAGCGTGCAAGTACTTAGAATCTATAGGATACAAAGTAATTCATAGAAATTACCATTGCCTTTTCGGCGAAATAGACATAATAGCTTTGGATGGTGATAGATTAGTTTTTGTAGAAGTTAAAGGATCTAAAACCTCAAATCCTGTAGAAAGAGTTGATAAAAAAAAGATAGACAGACTCAAGCTTTGTATGGAAGTATTTTTAGGGAGCAGTAGTTATGAAAACGTATCTTTTGAAGTCGTGTTGGTGCTAAAAGACTCCATTGAACACATCAGAGACATTTTTTTACCATAAGCATGCTTTATAAAAACTTTTTAACGTTCTATTTTTATTCATAAAGCCTTTTTAATGTAAATAGCAACTCTTATTTGCTTTTCTGAGGATAGACAGTGATTTTCTTTGAAGATGTTTCAAACTTACTTTCTCCTTATATCCTCCAGTTCTCTAGCAGCTGCATATAATATAGCCTCGCAAACTACCTCATCGTTTACCTTTGCAATGCCTTTCATTTTGGATAGTGTCTTTTTTAGAGAAATAACTTCTAACTCCATAACGAGTTGATCGCCTGGGTATACGGGTCTTTTGAACCTGGCATCGTCTATTCCGGCAAAAACTATAGCGTATTTGCCTATCTCAAGCTCCAGAGACTTTATCATAAGTATGCCACCTACCTGTGCCATTCCTTCTAAGATATAAACTCCAGGCATAAGAGGGAAACCTGGGAAATGTCCTTGAAAAACTGGTTCATTCATACTTACATTTTTTATGCCAACAATTCTCTTGTTAAGTTCCATGTGTATTATCTTGTCTACTAGCAATATAGGATATCTGTGAGGTAGAACTTTCATTATTTCTGTTATGTCCATAAATTCATTATAACACTCAAATTTGTGTTAAATTAATTAAAAGCATACAAATCTAAACTGTTGCTATTTGTAACAGTTTAGGAGGAGGTTTAGAATGAGGAAAGTTATTACTTTGATAACCTTGGTTTTCACCGTAGGTTTATTTTCTGCGCTCGAACCCGCTTTTTCCGCACAAAAGAGTAAGCAACACAACACGCCTAAACGAGAGAAAAAAA
>JBEPZA010000072.1:0-4831 GCA_041641075.1 Aquificaceae bacterium
AACTTTTCCAAGGACATAAGCCCCAAACCAAGTAAAGCGTAAGCTACCTTGTAAGCATGCCCCGGAAACTTTTTGTCTATGGATACAAAGCAAAAGTTATGAAACACACCTTCCGCAGGTAAGTAGTAATCCACAACCTCTGGAAGGTTGAACTTTATTAAAGGTAAAAATATTCTCTCCGTAGCGTATCCTATGTATTTGTCTTCCTGTGGAGGTCTTCCTACTACGGTAGCTAGGTATATGGGGTTCTTTCTGTGCAAAATGGCGGTAATGTGCATTTTGGGATACTTGTCCACCGGCGTGTAAAAGCCCGTATGGTCACCAAAGGGACCTTCATCCACCAAAGGCTCGTTTGGGTCTACGTAACCTTCTATAACAATCTCCGCATGCGCCGGATACTCCAAGTCTACTGTTATGCCTTTTATCAGCTCCACAGGTCTTTCTCTTATTATGCCTGCGAAAAGGTATTCGTCAACCTCAGGTGGCAAAGGTGCAGATGATACGTAAGACAGGACAGGATCCCCACCTATAACTATTGCCACTGGTAGCTTTTGACCCAATCTTTTTGCTTTCCAGTAGTGGTGATTACCATTTTTGTGTATCTGCCAATGCAAAGCAAGTTCCGTGCTCGATAAAACTTGAACTCTGTATAAACCCACGTTTCTAATACCACTTTCTGGATCTTTTGTGACTACCTGTCCAAAGGTTATGTATCTTCCACCATCCTCTGGCCAGAACTGAGGTATAGGTAGCTCTAAAACATCTACATTGTCCCTTTTTATAACTTCCCTTATTGGTCCATCCTTGACTTCCTTTGGGATGGCATCGTTCATCTTCTTTAGCTCAGGGATTTTCTTTAACTTTTCCAAAAAGGTTTTGGGAACCTCTGGTCGTAGCATTTTATACAGTTTCCAGCCAATGTCTTCCAAATTTGTGTATCCTAAGGCTAGCTTTACTCTTTTTTCTGAACCTAGCATATTGGTTAACACGGGTATGGAGTAACCTTTTACATTCTCGAAAAGCAGAGCCTTTCCACCTTTTTCCATCTTAGAAACTCTGTCTGTGATTTCAGTTATTTCGAGTATTGGAGAGACTTCTTCTTTTATGCGCACAAGCTCCTTTTCTTTTTCCAAGGCACTTATAAACTCTCTTAGGTCTCTAAAAGCCATAATACAGATAAATATAGGCAGTGTATCCTGTATCTGTATTTACGTATAATTTTTTTTGTGAGGGTTCTTATAGTAGATGATGATAGAATTTTGGGGGAGAGTTTAAAAGAGTTCTTAGAGTCCTACCGTATGGATGTAGACTGGGTTTATGATCCTCGAGAAGTGCTAGACATACTGAAATTTTCTTCTTATGACGTGATAGTTTTGGATTTAATGATGCCCCATGTATGCGGGGAGGAAGTTTTGAGACAAATAAGAGCAAACGACAAAAAAACCCCTATTCTCGTGCTTACAGCAAAGGCAAGGATAGAAGATAAGGAAAAATGCTTTTTGGAAGGTGCTGATGACTATCTGGTCAAGCCATTTGATCCAAAGGAACTTCTTTTGAGGCTTAACGCTTTACATAGAAGAAAGATGCCAGAAAGAGTAGTTAAGATAAATGACGTAGAAATAAATTTGGACGCCGAAAGTGTGCATGTAGGAAACAAAGAAGTAAAGTTAGCAAAAAAAGAATGGTTGTTATTAAAACTCTTGGTGGAAAATAGGGGTAGGTTTGTATCCACAGAAGAGATACTTAACTATGTATGGGGCAAAGAAGTTGTAGGAGACGAAGTAGTAAGGACGCATATAAAGAATTTGCGCAAACTCCTTTCGAGGGATATTATACAAACAGCGAAAGGCAGGGGTTATAGAATTGCTTAAAAGTAGGCTAATCCTGATACTTTACCTTATCCTTCTGTTGGTTATATCGTTTAGTCTCTTGAATTTTATAATCTATTTGAAGATAAAAAGTATTGTTAATGAGTTAGTTTACCTAAAAGCTTATACATTTTTTCTTACAAATGGTAAAGAGCACTCGGATATTTTTGTGTTTTGGAACGACAAAATGCAAGGCTACAAGGTTTATACTTTCAGTTCCTCTAATTTTCCTTTTTTGGTTTATGTGGGCGTACGTGAGGATTATGTAGATTCTATAATGAATAAGTTGTTTTTTAGTATTATATCCCTTGAATTTCTCATAACCTTTTTGTTTGCAACCTTATACCTTGGCGTAATTGAGAGCTTCACAAAAAGATTGGAGCAACAAAGGGACATGTTAAGAGATTTAGGCTTGTCTATTATGCACAAGGCGGGAAACTTTATATCTATTCAGAGAATTAATTTAAAACTTCTACAGCAAAATTTAAGAAACTCTCCTATTTTATCCAGGATGGAAAAGAGCTTGTCTGGTTTTCAAAGGGACATAAATCTTATGTCCAATATTCTTGAGGAAAAGGAGATAAAAAAGGAATGGTTGAACCTTAAAACATTTGTAGAAGACACCATAAAGGATTTAATTGAGGAATACCCAGAAAAACGCCTCATCAAAAGCTTAAAGGACGCTTATGTTTACGCGGATGCTTTGGACATGGAAGGTATAATTTATAACTTGGTAGCTAACGCTTTTAAACACTCCACAAGCTTTATTCACATAAAAATGTGCGTCAAGAATAGAAGAGTTTTGTTGGTCATAAGAAACGATATAGGCAAAGGGGCTGGTATGGGAGTAGGACTAAGGCTTTTAAAGAGAGCGGTCGAAAGACAAAACGGGAAAATAAGCATAAGGATAAAAGATAAATTCACTGCTCACTTGCTTTTTCCATCCTTATAGAGTCTTGGACTCTTACTTTATCCACCTTTGGTTTATAGATGTTTCGACTTCTACGGGGACTTTTTTAAGCAAAATGGCTCCTGCTTTTATTGTTTCCTTTTTTAAGATCTCTTCTACTTTATGTGCTTCTTTTTGGTCACACTCTAATACAATTTCATCATGGATTAAATTAACTACATTTGCCTTTAAACTCTTTGCTTTGAGAGCAGCGTTTACCATCAATACGGAAAGCTTGAGGAGATCAGCACCTGATCCCTGAATTGGGTAGTTAACTGCATCCGGAAATGTATGAGCTACGTATTTTCTACCAAGCAAAGTTGCACCAACTACTTCACGATGCTCTTTTAGCTCTCTTTTAACCTTTTCATGCCAACGCTTAAAGCCAGTGTAATACTCAAAGAACCCTTCCCTCAGTGCTTGAGCTTTTTGTATGTCTATGTTTACACCGTAGGTTTTGGCATACTCCATAAGTCCTTTTGCAGATATTCCGTAAATCAAGCCAAAGTTTACAGCCTTTGCCAGTTGCCTCTCTTCGTGAGTTATCTCACTTTCCGGTTTCCCAAGTAACAAAGATGCTGTGTATCTGTGCATATCTTTCCCTTCTTTAAAGGCTTTTATCATTTTTTCTTCGTTTACGTATTCCGCCGCAAGTCTCAGTTCTATTTGGGAAAAATCCGCTATAACAAAGACGTTTCCTTCTTGCGCTTTGAAGATGCTTCTTAAGTCTCTGGGGATGTTTTGCACATTTGGTTTTAGACTAGACATCCTACCCGTAACTGTTCCAATTTGTTTAAACTCGGGATAAACTCTTCCATCAATTATTCTCTGTTTTATATCCTTTAGTTTTTCCAGATGTTTAGACATTCCCCTTATATCCAGTATAGATTTCACTGCGGGTATGTGTGTGTATTCATAAAGGTATTTGTCATCGGTGGATACGTTGCCTTTATCAGTTTTTGGTAAGTCCAAGTTAAACCTTTTTGTCAAGAGGTCTGCAACCTGTTTGGAAGACATAGGGTCTACTCTATATTTAGAGTAGAAATCCATAACCAAGGATTGTCTAGTTTTTTCGAGTTCCTTTATTTTATTTTCCACTTCATCTTTATCTATGGGGATACCGTTAAGTTCTAGCTTGGCTACTTCAACAACAAAAGCCATTTCTAGTATAGCTACTGGGTTTCTTAGATTGAACACACGAGCAGTTTTAGTATTCAGGAGCGTGTGTTCTGTGTGCACTGTATCATTTAGCTTATCCAGAAACTTGTAGAAGAGTCTCCTGACTATTTTTACATCCATCGCAGCGTATTCCAGTTGCTTCTCTGTTAGGCTATGGCTTCCCCAATTGGAAAGTTGCATGCTCTTATCTATAACTTCTCCTAAGTAATGCATAGCCACATGTTGCAAGGAGTGTTTATCTGTTTCACCTAAGAGTTGACTGGCAATTAAAGTATCAAAAACTGCGTAAGGTTCTATACCGTGCTTTAATAGATACTTTAAATCGAACTTTAAGTTGTGTCCTACTATCCCCTTTTGGGAAAGCAAGTCTCTAAGGAAAAGTATACCTTCTTCTTTAAGATCAAATATATCAAGTATATATACATGTTCATTGTCACCAAGTTGGACAAGTCTTATTCTGTCGTTGGTAGTTTCTGTATCCAGAAATACATACGCATTGTCTTTCAGAGCTTGTTCAACCTTGGATAACCCTCCTACTGAAGTTATATATGAGTATTTAATCATGCTTAAGTTTTGTAACAGCTACTTCTAAGTCTAAGCTTACCGCAACCTCATCGCAAGATGGAAACTTTACGCAGTTTATACATTCTCCCCAGACTTTATGTGGAAGGGTATTTTTATCCACAACTGCAAAGCCAAATTTCTCAAAGAAACTTACTGCGTAAGTTAATGCAAACACTCTTTTTATTCCAAGCTCTACTGCTTCTTGCAAACACCGCTCTACTAACTTATAACCAATCCCTCTTTTTGTGTGTTCTGTTTTAACAGCCAGGCT
>JBEPZA010000073.1:0-4731 GCA_041641075.1 Aquificaceae bacterium
TGTGAAGTTCTTGCATTTTCTGGCTTGCATGTTCTAAGTCTGAGCTTATCTTGCCAATTTTCTCTCTGTATGGTAGTAATTTATCGTTCAAAGAAGCGAGCTCGTTTTCCAAGTCTTTGAGTTTGGTTTCCCAATCTGCGATGTCCTTTTTTAGGCTTTCAATCTGAGTCTTTAACGAATCTTCGTTAGTCTGTAGGTTAATAAACTGAGACTCTATGGAACTAAGCTCTTTCACATACAGTTTTATCTCAAGGTTCTTCCTTTGATTCTTTATTTCTTTGTAACGTTGTAGTCTTTTTAGCTCTTCTGACAATCTTTGTATTTGGACCTCTACCTCATCTATCAGAAGAGATAGCTCCCTTATCTTTAGTTCCACCTCTCCAAGATTCTCTAAGGCTTTCTGTTTCTTTTCTTCAAACTCGCCAACACCTGATATGTCTTCTATGAGTTTTCTTCGCTCCAGTGGAGTCATTCTCAAAAAGCGGATTATGTCGCCTTGGAGCACAACATTGTAAGCGCTCTCGAATATACCCGCTTTAGCCAAAAAATCTGATAAATCCTTTTCTCTTACAGTCTGGGAGTTGATTTTGTATACACTTCTTCCATCCGCATAAACCTTTCTGGATATAACAACTTCCTCATCATCCACTGGAAAAACTCCGTAATTTTTAAAGTGAACTTCTACGTATGCGTATTCCGCTTTTTCCTCTCCCTTAGAGTATATTAGGTAAGTTAAGTTTTTTGCCCTTAGGGTTTTTGATGTAGCTAAAGCTAAGGCAAAGGAAATTGCATCACCTATGTTCGATTTTCCAGCACCGTTGGGACCAACTATGGCAATAAACCCCTCTCCTAAAGGTATTTCTATCCTTTCTTTACCATAGGACTTAAAACCTTCAATTACCAGTTTTTCTATCCAAGCTTTCATTTGTTTAAGATTTGATATATTATATTTTCACCTTGAAAATTGCAGTGTCCTTAAAATACTATAAATAAATGTGGGTTCTTGGTCAACACGATGAAGACTACAGAAAAGTCAGATCCTCTCCATTACGATTAATAGGTAACACACCCTTAGTAAGAATAAGCAAGGTTATCCCAAAAGATGTATCACCGAAGGTGGAAATATACGCAAAGCTTGAAGGTTTTAATTTGGGTGGGTCCGTGAAGGATAGACCAGCTCTGAGCATGTTCTTAGATGCCATAAATCGAGGACTTATAAAGGATGGGAAGGTGGTTATAGATGCCACATCAGGTAACACAGGTATAGCTTTAGCAATGGTAGGCGCATCCTTGGGCATTCCTGTAGAACTTGCCATGCCTGCAAACGTAAGCGAAGAGAGAAAGAAGATAATAAAAGCTTACGGTGCCAAAGTGTATTTCACAGACCCTCTGTTGGGAACTGACGGTGCCATCATATTTGTTCGAGAAAAGGTAGAAAAAGAGCCAGACAGATACATCTACTTAGATCAATACAACAATCCTGCTAACTGGAGAGCGCATTTTTATTCCACCGGCATAGAAATTTGGCATCAAACTCAGGGAAGGATAACGCACTTTGTAGCAGGAATAGGCACCGGTGGAACCATAATGGGCACAGGTAGAAGACTAAAAGTCTACAATCCCAACATACAGATAGTTGGTGTTCAACCAGCTCACCCATTCCATGGCATAGAAGGACTTAAACACATAGAAAGCTCCATAAAACCCGGCATATTTGATGAGACACTATTGGACAGAACCATTTTTGTGGAGACGGAAGATGCCTACGAAATGACAAAGAGACTGGCTAACGAAGAAGCTTTGTTTGTAGGGCAGTCAAGCGGAGCAGCTCTACACGCAGCTATAACTTTGGGCAAAGAGTTAGAGGAAGGTGTAGTGGTTGTTATTTTCCCAGATGGGGGAGGAAAGTATCTAAGTACATCACCTTTCAAAGATTTATAATTTATCAAATGTTTAGAGAAAAAATCAAGAAGTTTCACTTTGTAGGAATAGGCGGGATAGGTATGAGCGGTATAGCTCAGATTCTGTTAGAGATGGGATACCAAGTCTCGGGTTCTGATCTCCAAGAAAACAAGAACGTAAGACTTTTAAGAGAAAAAGGAGTAAAGGTTCACATAGGACACAGAGAGGAAAATCTAAAGGACGCTGACGTGGTGGTTTACTCTTCAGCTGTTGATGAAAACAATCCGGAACTACGTAAGGCAAAACAGATGGGCATTCCAACTATACCTCGTGGCGAAATGCTTGCGGAACTTTTCAGACTGAAGGAAGGTATAGCTGTGTGTGGTTCTCATGGCAAAACTACAACTACGTCTATGATAGCTCACATTACGCACACCGCTGGATTTGATCCTACGGTGATAATAGGAGGTATACTCAAAAGTTTAGGAACCAATGCCAAACTGGGAAAAGACAACCTTATTGTTTCAGAAGCTGACGAAAGCGATGGTTCTTTCTTAAAACTCTCACCTACGGTGGCTGTTATAACCAACATAGACAAGGAACATTTAGGATTTTACAAAGATTTGGAGGAAATAAAGGAAGCATTCATTGATTTTGCCAACAGTGTTCCTTTTTACGGATTCTGTGTTATGAACATGGACGATGAAAACTCCGCAAGCACACTACCTTTCATCAAAAAGAAAGTGCTAACCTTCGGAATAGAAAAAAAGGCTAACCTTCAAGCCAGTAACCTAAAGCTCATAGATGGCAAGTATTCCTTTGACGTAGAGCTAAATGGGCAGAAGCTCGGAAAGATCCACTTAGGCGTCCCCGGTAGACACAATGTGTATAACGCTTTGGCAAGTATCTTGGTGTGCCTCAACATGGACATAAGCTTTGATGCTATATCGAGCGCTCTGGCAAGTTTTAGAAACGCAGAGCGTAGACTAGATCTTAAAGGATTCTACAAAGGAAATCCCATTTACGATGATTACGGACACCATCCTACAGAAATTAGATCCGTGCTAAATGCCATCAGAGAGATGTATCCAGACAGAAGAGTAATCTTAGTTTTCCAACCTCACAGATACTCCAGAACATTTTACTTATACGATGAATTTACAAAAGTGTTGAAAGGGGCAGATGTAAAAATAATCACCCATATATACCCTGCAGGTGAGGAAAATACCTATGGAGTAAATGGACAGGATTTAGCAAAGGACTCAGGAGCTATATTTGCAGCAGATAAAGAAGATGTCTTTGAGCTTCTAGAAAAAGAATCTACACAAAGCGATGTGATACTCTTTATGGGAGCTGGAAGTATATCCAGGTGGTGTGAGGAGTTTGTGAATCTTGTAAAATCATGAAGGGTTTTTTGGGTAGAGAATGGGTAATTCTTCAAGACCAAATCCATCCTCCAGGGGATTTAGTAGACCGCTTTGGTCCATTCATAGCTCAAATATTGGCAAATAGAAATACCGATGGAAAGGTTTTTGACTTAGCTCTCAAGAATATACCCCACTACAGACACATCCCAAACATCGAAGAAGCAGCAAGTGTGATACTTGACGCAGTTAAAAAAGGTAGAAGTATCATCATATACGGTGATTACGATGTTGATGGTATAACAGGGACAGCGTTGTTGTGCCACTTTCTCAAGTCTGTAAAAGCTAAGGTATTGTGCGCTTTACCTACCCGTAAAACGGGATACGGTTTGAATAAAAACATAATTAGGGACTTCGAAAGGTACGCTGACCTAATAATCACTGTAGACAACGGAACCACGGCAGTTGAGGAAATAAACGTCTGTAAAAAGCCCGTAGTGGTACTAGACCATCACAATATTGGAGATAGACTTCCAAAAGCAATACTTGTAAATCCAAAGCTCGATACGAACACGCCAAATGACATAAAGGAGATCTCTTCCGTCGGATTGGCTTTCTACGTCGCTCTACTTCTAAACAAAGAGTTACGGATAAACTTTGACATTAGGAATTATCTCCATTTGGTCGCTGTAGGCACGTTGGCTGATATTATGCCATTGAATATGCTCAATCGTGTGCTAGTTGCCAAAGGAATAGAAGTTCTAAACTACATCAGAAACGTAGAAACACCATTTCAGGGTATGAAGTTGTTACTCAACCATGTAAAAGACCACAACGAAGAGATATCCTACAAAGATGTAGTTTTTTCGATAGTGCCAAGGTTAAATACACCTGGTAGGATAGAGAATCCAAGAACGAGTTTAAGGCTTTTGCTAGAATCAAACGAAACTAAAGCCCGCCAGATCTTAGAAGAAATTGAAGCTCTAAACTCTAAAAGGAGAGAGTTAGTAGATAAAGAGTACGTAAACGCATTAAAAATCGCAGAACTCAAAAAAAATGAGAGTCTAATATCTGTGTTTATTCACGACCCGTCTAAAGTGGGCATATTGGGTATTATCGCTGGTAGGCTCTCTAACGAATTTGAGAAGCCAAGCATCGTTTTTTGTGTGGGAAACGATGTAGCTGTAGGGTCTGCGAGAAGCGTTAAAGGTGTGGATCTGTACTCTGGACTAAAAGAGCTTTCCGACATGTTCATAAAGTGGGGTGGGCACACGGGGGCAGCTGGGTTAACCATTCTTAAAGAAAATCTCGAGCGATTTGAAATTAGAGCACGTGAGGTATTCTCTAGGCTTTATAAAAAACCACAACTCCTAATAGATATGAGATTGGAAACGAAAAGAATAAATCAAGACATCTTAAATCAAATAAAGAGTCTCGAGCCTTTTGGAGAAGGTTTTCCAGAACC
>JBEPZA010000074.1:0-4682 GCA_041641075.1 Aquificaceae bacterium
ATACTGTTTTCTTTGGGCATTAGTCTAAGTTTTAGCGGAGTTATAAAAAATCTAAAATACTCTGTGGCTGTCCTTTTTATAAAAATGCTTATAGCACCTATAATCGCTTTGTTTGTAGGAAAGGCTCTGTCTCTTAGTAGCGTGGAGCTTGGTGTCACCGTCTTGGAATCCTCTATGCCTACTATGATAATGGCGAGTGTAATAGCAATGAGATACAACCTAAATTACGGCTTAACTTTTGCAAGTGCGGGTCTTGGGATTGTTTTAGGATTTTTGTGGTTTCCGCTTTTAGTTAAACTGATGTTATAGCTTTACACATCCAGATTGTGGTATAATTTTAAGACTAGCTTAGGAGGGTGTAGCTCAGTTGGTAGAGCAGTGGACTGTGGATCCACGGGTCGCGGGTTCGAGTCCCGTCACCCTCCCCAATGACCTTTCTCACTCCCTCAATTTGAACTGCTTTATTTATTTTAAGCAAGAACAAGATAGCCTCACTTTACCCAAGTGAATACGGAGAGGTGCACTTGTAAGCAAAAACCACATGCAAAGAAGAGCCCGGAGCCTGCATACACTAATTTGGAAAATAACATTCAAGTAGAATTAGTAAAAAGTTGATTTTTTAAGAGGGACATAAGAGCGAGAAAATTCAAGCCATTTAGAGGCTAGGCGATGTAGGAAATTCTTAAGTTGGCTCTAGATAAGTGCGTCTCAAATCAAGAGAAAAACACCAACTTCATCATCCATCCGGTGAACAGTTGAAACAGGACCAAAGCAAGCCCCAGAATGCTCAGGATGTATCCTTTTTTGCCAAGTTCGTTACCTTTGAACCAAAAGATTACAAAGGTGAGGGTAGAAACTAAAAAGAGAAATATACCATTCCATTTGTGGGGAAATCCCCATATAAAAGGCACTTTGGAAGCTACCAGAGGCACGTTTGAGAGACCAAGACCTGTAGCTACAGAAAGTAAAGACAGAATCACCAGCAACCCATTGAACATCAAAGCATACCTAAAGGCGGGGGTATTCTTCAGCACACTAAAGGAAAGGATGTAAAGGGTGAATGCTACCAGAGCCAAAAAAACACTTGAGTATGCAAACAGCGAATGAAGTAGTATTACCATAACTTAACCTCCTTCTTCTCCTCAATTTTAATTATATTAGAGTAAAGCTCTTTAAGGATTTGTATGTAGTCCTCTTTTCCTTCCTCCACCATATCCATCATAAGCTCCAGATGCTTGGTGAACTCCTCAGATAGATAGTTTTTAACATCTTCTAAGCTCTGTAGGTATTGGTAAACCATTTTGCCAAGCTTTGTGGGTATGAGGAACCCGCCTCTCTCTATAACGTAGGACCTTTCTATGAGCTTCTCTATTGTTGAGGCGTAAGTTGAAGGTCTACCTATCCCTTCTTCTTTCATCATCTGGACTATTTCCCCGTATGTGAACAAATACTTACTGGGTTGTTGTTTGAGGTCTTTTTCTACTTCCAAGTTACCTTGTTTTATTCGGTAAGTCTCAAAAGGTAAAAACAAGTTCCAGCCGTCTTGGAGTATCTGGGTGGGAACTTCCAAAATCTGTTCCTTATCAAAAGCCTTAACCTTGAGGCTTGCCACTTTTACCTTTATGGCTCGAGTTTGGCTTGCCATAAAGCGCCTAAATATGAGGTCATAGAGTTTTATATGGTCTGAGTTTAAACCTTGCACTTGTCCACTGTATACTATGGACCTTAGGTCCTCTACATCTATGGCTTTTGTGGGTCTTATGCTTTCGTGAGCTCCTTCTTCTGCCCATGGTCTTGTTTGGATATAACTTTCTCCATACTCCTCTTTTATGTATTCTCTTGCCAAACTCATGCCAGCATCGGAAACTCTCAGGTAATCCGTCCTGTGATAGGTTATGTAACCAAGTTCAAAAAGGTCCTGAAGTAGTTCCATTGTCTTTTGTGCGCTAAATCTTAGCTTATCGCTTGCATCCTTTAGGATGGTATCGGTTCTGTAAGGTGCAGGTGGAGATTTTAGTTCTTCCCTTTCTTCTAAGATTTGTAAGTTAACATGCCTTAGGTTTTCATAAAAACTTTTGGCTTCTTTTTGGTCCTCGAAAACAAACTCCACCTTAAGGTCCGTGTCCTTGGGTTTTACGTAAACTTTGTAGACTTTCTTTCTGTATTCCTTTTCCCTCTCTATAATCCACCCTAAAACAGGTGTTTGGACTCTTCCTGCGGATAGGTAGTTTTTGCCAAAGTATCTCTGTATGAACTGTGAGAACTCAAAGCCTAGCCATCTGTCAGCTACACGCCTTAATATCTGAGCTTTTACCAGGTTTTCGTTAAAGTCTCTGGGTTCTTTTATCGCCTTAATTATAGCTTTCTTTGTGACTTCGTGGAACTCCATACGCTTTATGTTCTTTACGTAAGGTTTTAGAAGCTCTTTTAAATCCCATCCTATTTTTTCGCCTTCCGTGTCTGGGTCTGTGGCTATGAGAACCTCTTTTGCTTCCATGCTCATGAGTCTCAAACTGCGTATAATGGACTCCTTGCCTTCTATAGGTGCATAGTAGGGCACTATCTTGCCATTTACCTTTACTCCGTGAAACTCTATGTTTTTCTCTAAGTCCAAAATGTGTCCCAAAGATGCGCTTATCATGATGTATAGGTCTCCCATGGATGTTTCTAAGACTTCGTGGTTTTCTATTTTTCTTCTTATGGCTTTTCCGAAGAAGTTGGCTATGGTTCTGGCTTTGTTGGGAGACTCTACCAGTATGAGGACGGGCTTTAGTATATCCCTGTCTTGGGGCTTTTCTTCTTCTTTTAGTATTCTTTTTATTTTTTCTCTGTCTGTGTTTATTTCTTTCAGAAGGTCTTCAAGGTTTAGGCTCTCAAAGGGTTTAAACTCTATGTCTTCGCTGAACCACTTGACCTTTTTCCTAAGGTGTCTAAAGGCTCTTTCGTCATCCACCAAGATAATGGCTAAACCTTTGGATATTCCCCCCGCATACATTCGTGATGTTCTTCCGCTTGCTTGTAGGTATCCTGTGGTGTCGGAGACTACCAAATAAAACTCATCACCTTCCTTTCTTAGATTAACTTCTTCTGACTTATTTATAAGCTCTTGCACTTGTTCAGAAAGTAGAAAATCCTTTATTTCGCTTATCATGCTTCTTATGTAGTTTTGGAAGTCTTGGTTGCTTTGTATGTATTCTTGGCTTATGTATTGATACCTTTTGAGCTTTTCTATCCAGTTCTCTATTTTTCTCTGGTGTTGCGGTATTTGTTTGGCTACTATGGATCTTATGGACGTAAGAGCCCAGAGCATAGATGAGAGGTTTTCTTCAAACCTCAAAGAAACTTCTATCTTAGGAACACCGTAAAAGATGGCATACCTTATAACGTGAGGCATGTCTATGCCTCTGGCAAGTGGGTTTCTGTATGAGGCTATACCTACCAAAAGGTCTACCTTGCCTTTTTCGTAAAGTTCTAATCCTTCATCGTTAACATCTTCGTAGGACAGAGCTTTTATACCTTTTTTATCTAACTCTTTGACTATTTTTTCTACTTCTTGCTTGCCCAGGTCAGAAGAAACATAAACAAGTCCACCTTTACCTAAGGTTTTTACGAGCTTTGCAAGTAAGTCCACGGAGAGTCTTTCGGGTTTTAGGTAAGTATCTTCTACGTTTCTCAGGTAAAAGGTAGGTGCTCCTACCTCAAAGCCTAAGAGTTCCCTAAAGAGTTTTACACGGTTGGATTTGGGAGCGGATGTTGCAGAAGAGACTACCAAAACTCCCTTTGGCTTTTGTAGTGTATTGTTTAGCTTTTGGTAAAGTTCTTTGATAAGGTGCGAATTTTCTTCATTCTGTTTACTTCTTAGGTTTATAATCTCCAAAGCTGTGTGTATGTTTTCCTGTGGTATTCCCAAAAGGTAAAGGACCTTATCCACGTTCTTTGCTGTCTTTAAAAACGAGTCCACATCATCCACAAAGATAAAGTCAAAGTTGGTATTTATAGATTGATAATTCTTGTATAGAAACATGGATGTGGTAAGAAGGATTCTAAAGTCCCCCGATTTTAGTTTTTGCATTTTGTAGGTTCTTTGCTTGGGTGTGTCTTCTCCAAAGCTTAGTAAGTAGTGCTCGGGTATGCCAAACTTTAATATTCGGCTTTCTACTTGTGCAAGGAGCATCTTGGTGGGAACTACTATGTAGGATTTTTTACCTTGCTTTGCAAAGTAGACAGCTACGGATAAGCCAAAGGATGTTTTACCTATACCTGTGGGTGCAAGCAAAGCGAAGGACCTTCCCAGAAGAACCCTTTTGAACCAAGCGTATTGCAACTCCCAAGGTTTAGATTTTACGCTTTTTTCAAATACTTTTTCCCAATTTTTGGTCTCTTTTTCTATATCACACAGTGTATATAAATCTCCTTTGACTTTTAGGTTCTCACATAAGTTTCCTATGTTTGGTAAGCATTTTTCACACGGCAGTCCTAACTCCAGTCTTTCGGAAGTTATATCTCCACCACAGTTGGGACAAAGTTTAATAAAAACACTCTCTATCATAGCTTAATTAGTATAATCCTTTTGCAAATTTGCAAAAAAACTTAGAGGGTTGACAAACCAAAAAAGGTATGGTATCATTTAGACATCAAATCCTTTTAAAGGAGGGTAAAAGCATGAAGAAGAAGCTTTTAGC
>JBEPZA010000075.1:0-4633 GCA_041641075.1 Aquificaceae bacterium
TAGTTATAACGGGTGGAGAACCTTTAGCTCAAAAAGGTCTTTACCAACTGGTGAAAGCTTTAAGAGAGAGAAACTACAGCGTGCAAATCGAAACTAACGGGACTTTGTGGATAGAAGGCTTGGAAAAGCTCCATACACACATAACATGTTCCCCCAAGTGGAGTGCCCACTGGTTCGTCCATCCCAATATATTAGCTAACTGCAACGAGATAAAGTTTGTAGTCGATGAAGTTTTAAGTGTAGATGTTCTACTAAGGGAAGAATTTAAGGAACACTTAAAAAGTGGTTTGGTAATACTCCAACCTGAAGGTAACAAGACAGACTTTTTGAAAAAAGCTCTCGATATACAGCATCAGCTCCAAGAGCTTGGTTTTACTGTGAGGGTAATTCCTCAGCTACATAAGGTTTTTGGTTTAAAGTGAGTTTCTTACTTGGTTTTGGAAAGAAGTAATCCACTATTGCCTCGTATAAAGCCCTTGCAAACTTTTCCTGAAAATCTTCCTTCACCATTAACATAGCTTCTTCTGGATTGGTTATAAATCCAACTTCAACGAGCACTGAAGGTATGCCTGGCGTCTTAAGGACGGCGAATCCAGCTCTTTGTGTACCCTTGAACTCTACGTCTCTAGGCAAGTTTCTAGATAGACTTTGAGAAATTTTACGTGCTACATTTATACTTTCATATAAGGTAACATCCACTGCTAGGTCGGCGAGAATTACTCTAGCGTTGGTAGGTAAATCGGGTCTTCCCAATACTAAACTCGCATAATTGTTATCCCTAACTATCCTATCTCTTTTTTGCCGGGCTGCTTCCGAAGATATGGCAAAAACCAGGGTCCCTCTTGCGTGCGAGGATATTCCTTTTGGTGATGCATTAGCGTGTATACTTACAAAAAGATCAGCTCTGTTTCTTAGCGCTATATTCGCTCTCTCATGTAAGGGTACAAACACATCTTTATCTCTTGTTAGTATAACGTTAAACCTTCCATCATTTCTTAGGTAACTCGCAAGCCTTCTAGATATAGCTAAGTTGATATCTTTTTCTTTTATTCCCATGAAACCAATGGCACCGGGGTCGCGACCACCGTGACCTGGGTCTATAACAACAGTTCTTTTTTCTGTCAATATGGCATTTTTAACTTTTTGATCTATAACAATACCATTTCCCTCTCCTATAATACTTAACACCTTTGGATCCAGTATGGCTATCAAAGGATCATCGTCCTTTACCAATACCATTTGATTTTGTTTTCTATCCTCTTTCCCCTGTTTGTATATGTCAACGACTATTCTAAATGGATCGTTCAGAGAGAAGGATTTCACACTTGCAAACTCCCTATCTATAACTATCCTAGTTCCCCAAGGATGCTTTCCTACTCTTAGGCTCACATTTTGGGGATTCCTTATGGAAATGTCCATATTCTCTATATCTACTACTATCCTTTTTGGGTTTTCCAGAAGAATAATCCTGTAATCTACATTTTTGCCAACGTCTAGGACTATCCTTTCCTTATCCGGGTAAGATCCATATCTGACATTGACTACACTTTGTGCATTTGCAAAGTGTAAAAATAAACTAATGAAAATCAAACTCAGGTGAAACATAGCCATCTTCTTCCACCTCTTCCTTTCTTGTAGCCCATGGTGGCTTTGGAAACTTCACAACAATGGGAAGGGGGACATCTGGTTGGTAGAGTATCATTGTGCCCTTTTTGAGCATTATGGCTCTCTGTCTAAAGTTACCCGTTAGAAAGTCATACTCTTTTGAAAAAATCTCACTAGAGTCTACCCTTCCCAGAACTTTCACCGCCGAGTTAGCTACTACCCTCTTTTCTATCTCACTTGCGGTTTGTTGCGCTCCTATTAGCAAAACCCCCAAGCTTCTGCCTCTCTCTGCAATGTCTAAAATTATATCTTTAATGGGACTCCACGAATCCCTCGGTGCATACTTATTTAGCTCATCCAGAACTACAAAAACCTTTGGATACTGCTTTCCACTATCTTCTTTTTCTTTAAATATCTTTTTAAGAATAGCTCCTACTACAAACATCTTAGCTATATTGTGCAAGGAGCTTATGTCTACTACCGATAGTTTATGATTTTCCCACTTATCTTCCCATTTTATGGATCTAGCATCGCTGGGGACTATGAATCTATTTACGTATTTTTTGGCTCTTTGAAATCTTCTCATGAAGGCAGATATAGTTTGAGTATGTGAATCACCAAACCATTCTTTCTTCAGGTCTTTATCATCCTTTATCTCTTCTAGATATGCGTATAGATCGTCCAAAGATTCTATATTTTTATAGTAGTCATCTAACAGAATGCCTTCTGGAGTTTCTTTGCTTTTTTTAGCTAATTCTGCTAATTTAGAGGCTATACGGTCTATTAGATTCCCTATGTTGCTTAGAGATTCATCCTCCTCTGCAAACATGAATTTAAACAATCCTTCTTCCGCAAACTCTCTCATGGTCCATGAGAAAGCCACTACTTTTTCGTCAAGTCTTGGAGAGTCAGGTTCCAGATATAGCTTACGTTTATCTTCTTTTGGTGGTGCATAAAAGATAACATCTTCAAAAGGCTTAGGCTCTAAACCAAGTCTTTTAAACATTTCCTCATCTTCTTTTGTAATCCTTTTACTTTTCTTATCCAGCCACAGAAGGTCCTTACCTTTTACGTTGAAAATAAGTGCACGTATATATTTTCTTTCATCTTTTGGCGCTTTTTGCATTATGGAGTTTAACAAAAATAGTGCATAGGAAGTCTTGGTTGCTATACCGGACATTCCGGATATGGATACATGTGCTCCTTCCTTTCCGCTTATAAAATCGTAGTTTATCATAACTGGTTTACCACTACGTGTAAGTCCTGCTGGTATTTTGTTTTCCATTTGATCAAAGTATAAAGCTTTTTCAAAATCCTCTTCTTCAGCAAAGAAGACTTCACTTCCAGGTATTGGAGGTGAGAAAATCTCAGGCTCTATACGTGTAACACTAACTTTTGCTATATAGGCTAAGTTCACTGGTATTACACCTTCTTTAGCAAGTTGCGCTTCGTATACTAGCTTTGAACCTTCAAGATACTTTTGAATTTCTGTAACTATGCCGTAGTATTTTACCTCTTGGTGTGCTATTTTGCATACTGTAAAAACTACATCATCCAATTGTATAAGTATTTCTTCCTTTATACCTACCCAAAACTCAAAAGGTGTAATAGGAAAGGTTCCAAGCACTATTCCTATTTCTCTATCTTTCACCATACACCTCCCTTAAAATTTTATCTCCCCCTCTACTTAGAAGTTCTAATGCAAGCTCCTCTCCTACTTTTTGAGCCTCGTCTTTTTTACCACTTTTTTCTCCTTCCATAAATATTTTACCTTCCAAATCGGATATGAAAGCTTTAAGTGTAACTGTTTCATCATACACCTTGGCAAAACACCCTATAGGAACTTGACAACCACCTTCCAGCTTTCTCAGAAAAGCTCTTTCACACAGAGCGCTTACTCTGCTTTCTTCGTGATCCAAGAAGGAAACGATGTCTAAAATATCCCTGTCCCCTTCCCTTACCTCTATGGCTAAAGAGCCTTGCCCTACAGCTGGAATAAAGTCTTCTAAAACTTGAGTTATCATACTCTCAAAACCCATACGCTTAACACCTGCATAGGCAAGCACTATGGCATCGTATAAACCATCCTGAAGCTTCCTTATTCGTGTATCTACGTTTCCCCTTAAGCTTTCTACTTTCAAATCAGGTCTTTTCCTTTTTATTTGAACCGTTCTTCTTAAGGAAGATGTGCCAACCTTTGCACCTTCTGGTAAGTTTTCCAAGGTCAAGTTATCCTTTGAAATCAAAACATCGAAGGGATTTTCCCTTTCCGTTATAGCACCTAGTGTCAAACCCTCTGGCAACACCATAGGAACATCTTTGAGAGAATGCACAGCCATGTCTATTTCCCTTCGAAGAAGAGCTTCTTCTATTTCCTTGACAAAGAGTCCTTTTCCTCCTATCTTTGCAAGTGGCACATCAAGGATCTTGTCTCCCGATGTGGTTATCAAAACAAGCTCCACAGTATGTCCCTTTTCTTGGAGTTTTTCTTTTATGTAGTTTGCCTGCCAAAGAGCTAACTTGCTCTTTCTCGTTCCAATTTTTATTTTCATTCTAAGTATTTTATAGCTTTGTATAAACTCCCTAAGACGTGTTCCATTTCCTCAAGGTTTATCACAAGAGGCATCATTAGCACCATTACATCGCCCAAAGGTCTTAGGAAAACTCCATCTTCTCTGCACTTGTAAGCTACCTTAAAACCCGTTCTTTCGCCGTAAGGGTAAGGTTCCATCTTTTCTTTATCCTTTACCAACTCTATACCTACCATAAAGCCTAATTGTCTTACATCACCTACATGGTCCAAATGCCAGAAGTCCTTCAATTTTTCTTCAAGGAACTTTATTTTAGATTGTAGGTTCTTTAAGGTTTTTTCCTCTTCAAAAACATCCAGATTAGCCAAAGCTACTGCGCATGCAAGATTGTTACCTGTATAGGTGTGTCCATGGTAAAAGTGCTTCATTTCTCCGAACTCTCCCCAGAAAGCTTCGAAGATTTCCTGGGTTGTCAACGTGACTGCAAGAGGTAAGTA
>JBEPZA010000076.1:0-4607 GCA_041641075.1 Aquificaceae bacterium
GTTACCAAAGACGTAAGAAACATTTTTTATTTTCTCTCTTACTGTTCTGAGTTCCTCTTCCAAATCACTCAAATCATCCTTTGGAATCCAGCGGTTGATTTTGATTTTTTGCATAATTTCTTTGCCTTCAGTATCTGTGGGCATATTCATTAGGACTTGCATAACTTCGTCTCTTTTATAAAGCTTGGGATTCACCATAATGTAATGAGATTGTTTACCTTCCCTAAAAGAGATTGTCTCCATATGGGCTTTAGCTAAGTTGGACATGGCATCAAAATAATCCTTATACAGTATTGAAACTACGCCTTCTGTGTTAAGTGCTTCCTTGGCACATAGCTCCCAAGAATCCTTGAATACTATGCTTACTTTAGATAGATCTTCAATGATATCCAAAAGTATGTATAAACCAAGAACATGAGCGTATGTATTATTTACAGAGCAAACGGTATGAAAGTCCGTATTAGTGTTAACTTTTTTTACCAGGTATGCCGCATCCTTAATGTCTGTACCTGCCACTACTTCAAATCCAGATTTCCAAAGTCTAAAAGCATCTAGCGGATTTGCATAAACAATAGCACAATCATACATAATACTCCTAAACACGTTAAAGCTTCCACCCGTCCTTTGGTATGAAAGCTGTCTGTCTAACTTCCTAGAAAGGTATACTACAAAATCTATCCAATTTGCTATGTTCTTTGGTGTAGCGTCATGTGGGCAAACGGTCATATACTTTACCATCTTTCGTCCTCCTATAAAGATTAAAAGATTAATGGTGTTACATTATACAAACTTTAATGTTAAGAAAGTATTAAGATTTACACATCTTGAGGCTTGTTTTTGTGCGTGGAAGAAATCTTTTACAGACCGCCTTCCGTGTGTTGTATTTGGTGTGATATTGCCAAGTGGTCCTTCTTTATAATTTAAAGATACTGATGAAGGTTTACGTGACTTATAGAGGAAAGGATATAGAGCTGTCTTTTGACCAGGAAAAAGTCAGAGTGGGTGATGTTCTTAAGGCTCTGAATCTTTCCAAAGAGTATGCTTTTGCAGTGAGAGGGGATGAATTGCTAGACATAAAAGATGAGCTAAAAGATGGAGAAAAAATAAGAGTTATAAACGCCATTTCTGGCGGATAATTATCTTTCCAATTCCTCTGGATAAGGATTTAGGTAAGTTTGCGATAGTATATACTCATCATCAAACCTGTAAGCCCAGTTTCTCAACATCTCCCTAGGGACACTTATAGGGAACTTACCTTTTCTAAACTTCTCCAAAATATCCAGAAAATGGCTTTTCTCCTTGCGTGTTAAAAAGTCAGATAGGTGTCCAAGTATGTGCATAAAGGTGTTTACGTGAGAACCAACGCTGGCTTTTTTCATAAATGCTCTTCTGAACATAGCCTCGTATTTTAGCTTTAGCTGTTCTAAGCTTTCGCCTTTTTTATATTGAGCTAAGAGATTTCCCATCCTCTTCAAAAGCATTGGACTACGGGAGAGCAGTGCATACTTGTACATTCTGTGAAAGTTCATTAAATCCGTTATGCTTTTAGCTTCCTTGGCGTATGCTCTCCAGTGGGCTGATGCAAAGATGTAAGAAAGAAAAGTATCCCTTATCTGATGGTTGTGCAGGCGTCCTTCGTCCTCAACGGGAATATCACCGTATGCTTTAAGCACCTCCATGGCGAATATACCTTTACCCTTTCCGTAAAATTCCTTTGCCTCTCTGTCTTTGTAAACTTTGGTGTTGGAAACACCGCAAGAAGGAGATTTACTCTTTAACAAAAACCCGTCCACCTGAGGTAAGGACTTTAAGAAATTGTGAGAGAACTCTAAAAGTTTTTCTGTTAGGTCTCTACCTGTAGCGGGCTGAAAAACCCTATAATCTCCGTTTTCTACGTATACATGTATCTTACTTCTGGGCACACCAAGCCCTATGCCGACCTCTGGACATACAGGGATGATTTGAGAGTATTGCCTAAGCTTTACGACGAACTCATCCCTTACTATCTCTCCGTTGTATCTTACCGGTTGCAAGTCAAGGCATGCGCTCAGAACCAAGAGAGGTTTTTCGAAAGATCTCATTTTTCTACTTTGAGATACAGGAGCGTGTATCCTTTTTTGAAAAAGTATCGAGAGATTACCACCCTATCTTTAAACTGCTTAGGTATTTTTTCATACAAATTTGTGTTTTTGATAACTTCCCAAAGGTTTATGCACGCAAATTCCGAGTCCTTTTTGAGAATGTCTTGGAATTCTCCCAATACAGACGGAGTTAAGATGTAGGCTTTTATGCATCTTATTTGGTCTTCCTTTTTGTTGTAGACATTTTTTGTGTCCTCTCTTAAACGAAGTTCTAATTTTTTCTTAAAAAGAAGTGCTCTTTTGTGTTTGGTTATCTTTAATAATCCATCATCTATGTGAAAGTCATAATCTTTGAAAACCTTCTTAAGGTCTTCCGCTGTAATCTTTAGCTCAAGCTCCGCATCCAAAAGATTTCCAAAGTTGATTAAGTCTTCTGCAAATATACCCATCCACTAAGAAAGATATAAAATAAAAATACCATGTCAAGGTGAACTTTTCCTACTTTGGGATGTTCCCAATTCTACAAATGTTTTTTGCACTCTTTGCAGGCACAACTTCGGATTGCCCGACCCTAGGTTAGGATTATTAAACACCGAAACTCAATACTCATCGAGCGCAATTTATCGCCAGGTTCTATATCCTGGAGACTTCTTGCGTAAATGTTAAAATATCTTCATGTGTATAAAAGGTATATATACACACTACCTTCCCAAGATTTTTATGACCTTTTAGTTGAGAAATCCATAGGTGTTGAGATGCTTCAAGAGAGTGAGCACGTAATCTTTGCTACATACGAGCCTTTAGAAAATTTATCTCCCATAAAAGTGGAAGAGGTGAAATTCATAAACCCAAAGGAATCCTTTAGACCAATTTTTGTAGAAAGCTTTGTTATATGTCCACCATGGACTGTGCCCATCGTTATAAATCCCGCATCATCCTTTGGAACGGGAAAACACCCTACAACACAAGTAGCATTGAAACTAATATCCAAGTATTACAAAAAAGGGTGGTCCGCCATAGATGTAGGTTGCGGAAGCGGTATTCTTTCTGTAGCTCTAAAAAAATTGGGTTGTGAGCAACTACTAGCAATAGATATAGACAAAAATGCTGTAAAGGAGTGTAAGCAAAACGCCAAGCTAAATGGCGTTAACGTAACTTGCAAAAACTTAAACGTAAACCAGGTAAAAGAAAGCTTTGATTTCTTGGTTGCAAACCTAGAGATAAGTATATTCAAAGAGCACATGGAGAGCCTTGTGGGTATGTTCAAAAAAGTTGGTGTTTTTTCCGGTCTTTACAAAAAACAGGACCTTGAGGAGTTTCTAAAGCTTACAAAAGGTCTGGAAATCCTAGACGTGCAAAAAAACAAAAACTGGTATGGAGTTGTCCTCAAAAAGTGAGGTCAAAGGTAAGATACAGATTACAAGGAAGAAGGCAAAGAAATAAACACATAAGCTTTATAAGAAGGTTCACCATTGTGTCTTTGGTAGGTATCACAATTTACACCGTAGGATTGTTTTTGATAGAAAAACCTAAGGTGTTGAATATACATGACTTTGAACTCATACCTGCCAAAGGTGAAAAGGTTCTTAAACTTCAAAACATTCTCGTTCCCACCAAGCTCGATATAAAAGTAATACAAGGTAATAAAGTTTATAAGGTATTGTCCAAGGATATAAATCAAAGAGATCAAGAGTTGATACTCCACATAGACACACTATCTGCAGGTATGAAGGAAGGACCAGCAAAGGTAGTTATAAAGCTAAAACATAACCTATTTCTAACCAAGAGCTACAGTATAAACACTTACGTAGACACAAAAGCTCCCAATATAGAGTTGATATCATTAACAAACCCTGTTAAGCAAGGTCTTACAGGTGCTATAAAGCTAAGAATACAAGATGCACATAAAGCATACCTAAAAATAAACAGTAAAGAATATAAACTTTACTCTGTGGATAATCTTCATTACCTTGCTTTGTTTCCAGTGGAAGTTTCTGGTGTTTTGGACCTAAAAGTTCTTGCTGTCGATAGAGCGGGAAATGTTTCACAGAAGGATTTTACACTGAAAGCTCTCTCTTCCAGTAACACTAAAATTGTTTCTGACCTTCAAGAAGGTGAAAATTTAGCATCCAAAAGTGACCCCAGAAAACTGTGGGAAGGTAGTTTCTTAAAACCTATTAAAAATAAAAGCGTTTTTGCCGCAAATAACGGAGTAGTTATTTCCATCATCAAAAATCAGGATAACACACAAACATTGATCATAGACCATGGTCTTGGCTTAATGAGTATCTATAAATTTTTGACTCAGGTGAATACTATAGAAGGAGAGTATGTAAAAAAAGGTTATAATATTGGCAAAGCCTCAAAAAATTTTCATTTTGGTATATTGGTTCAAGGTGAAGAAGTGGAAGTTTCACCTTGGTTTGATAACAGATGGACTTATGAAAACATAGAGAACTTTCTGAATTAACATGAAGAAAAAACTAAAGTATTTAGGTATTAGGTTAGTTATTCCAATAGTTGCCT
>JBEPZA010000077.1:0-4569 GCA_041641075.1 Aquificaceae bacterium
GTTGAGTTGTAAGGGGTTTTTGGCTAGTTTATATTAAATAATCGTAAGTTGACAACGACCTTGTTTAGATTCATACTTTTTAATTTATGGAAAAAGTATTTGTTTATGATACTACTCTCAGGGATGGGTCGCAAGCGGAAAGCATAAATTTTTCAATAGAAGACAAACTTAGGATTATAGAAAAACTTGATGACTTTGGAGTTGATTACATAGAGTGTGGTTGGCCTGGCTCAAACCCAAAGGATACCGTACTGTTTGAAAAACTAAAGAGTAAAAAAACCAAGCATGCAAAGATTGTAGCATTTGGTTCTACTAGGAGACCTGGTAAAAGAGTTGAAGAAGATCCACAAATTGAAAATCTACTAAAATCTGGTGCATTAGTTATAACCATATTTGGTAAAAGCTGGGACTACCATGTGACAGAAGCCCTAAAGACATCTCTGGAAGAGAATTTAAGTATGGTATACGAGAGCGTAAAATACCTAAAGGATCGTGTAGAGGAGGTAATTTTTGACGCTGAACATTTCTTCGATGGATACAAAAGGAATCCTAATTACGCTATGGAAGTTTTAAAAGTAGCTCTTGAAGCAGGAGCAGATTGGTTAGTTTTATGTGATACTAATGGGGGTACGCTTCCACACGAAGTATACCAGATAACTAAAGAGGTCATAAGCAAATTTCCAAATGGGAAAATAGGAATACATGCTCATAACGATTCTGATACAGCAACAGCCAATTCCATAATGGCTGTATTAGCTGGGGCACGCCAAGTGCATGGAACAATTAACGGGATAGGAGAAAGAACAGGCAACGCAAATCTTTGTTCCATAATACCTAACCTTCAACTTAAGATGGGCTTTGAAGTAATATCCGCAGAAAATCTGAGAAAATTAACTGAGTTAGCTAATTTTGTAGCAGAGATAGCTAATATACCGCTTCCTAAGAACATGCCCTATGTAGGGAGTAGTGCCTTTGCCCACAAAGCAGGTGTGCATGCCTCTGCAGTTATGAAAAGAAGCGATACTTATGAGCACATCGATCCGAGCTTAGTAGGCAACAAGCGCAAAGTATTGGTTTCTGATCTATCTGGCAAAAGCAACATTATCTACAAGTTGAGAGAAATGGGAATAAATGTAGATGAAAAGTCTCCAGAGGTTATAAAGCTGGTAGAAAAGATAAAGGAGATGGAAAAGGAGGGTTACCATTTTGAAGCTGCTGAAGCTTCTTTAGAGCTTTTGTGCAAGAGACATTTTGGTTTAATAAGAGAATACTTTACGCTAGATGCTTACAGGATACTTATAGCAAGACGCTCTACAGATGAGCAACCTGTATCCGAAGCTACAGTTAGACTTTACATAGATGAGATAAAACAACACACAGCAGCTTTAGGTAATGGTCCCGTCAATGCTTTAGACAGAGCTCTTAAAAAAGCTTTATTGGAATATTATCCAAACTTAAAGGATATGCAGTTAGTAGATTATAAAGTGCGAATCGTAAATGAGTCGGCTGGTACATCCGCGAAAGTTAGAGTGCTAATAGAGTCTACCGATGGAAACAGCGTATGGGGAACTGTGGGTGTTTCCGAAAATATCATCGAAGCCTCTTGGATAGCCCTTACGGATAGTCTGATATACAAGCTTGTTAAAGATGAGGAAAATTTATAATTTTTTAAAAGGAGATGTAAACATGAAAAAATGGCAATCTTTATTACTATTCATGGCTACTTTCAGTTTAGGTTTTGTACTCGGTGTGGCTGGTGCTTCCACTAGATCCTCGGACGGAAATGAGTACAAATACTTCAAGCTCTTTTCTGATGTTTACAAAATAATAAAAGAAAACTACGTTGAGCAGGTAAATACCAAAGAAATCATGTATGGTGCATTGAGCGGTATGATGAGATCATTAGACCCTTTTTCATCCTTCTTCACTCCTGAACAGTACGAAAGCTTTAAGCAGGATACAATGGGCGAATTTGGAGGTATAGGCATAGAAATAGGACTGGAGAAAGGAAGACCCATAGTTATATCTCCTATAGAAGGGACGCCAGCATTTAGAGCTGGAATTAAGTCAGGTGACTTGATAATAGAAATTGACGGAGAAGACACATCCAATATGAGCTTAATGGAGGTTGTAAAGAGATTACGTGGAAAGCCTGGCACCAAGGTCCAGATTACTATAATTAGAAAGGGTGCAGAAAAACCAATAAAGGTTGAATTAGAGAGAGCCATAATAAAAGTACAAAGCGTAAGAGGCACCATTATAGATGGTATAGCTTATATAAAGCTATCGCAGTTTAACGAAAATGTGAGTAAAGAGATGGAGAAGTATCTAGAAAGGTTTTTAAAAGATGGAGTAAAAGGTATTATCCTTGACTTAAGGAACAATCCTGGAGGGTTGCTAACAGAAGCAGTAAATGTATCGGAAATATTCTTAGGAGAAGGAAAGCTGGTAGTCTATACAAAGGGTAGAAGCGAGGGCGTAAATAGATACTACTCTAGAAGAAAAGCTATCGTTCCCGAAAATATACCTGTTGTTCTGTTGATAAACAAAGGTTCCGCAAGTGCTTCCGAAATAGTCGCAGGTGCTCTAAGAGACAATAAACGAGCTTTGATTATAGGGGAGAAGAGCTTTGGTAAAGCTTCCGTGCAAAACATTATCCCACTTCAAGACGGATCTGCTATCAAGTTAACAATAGCATATTACTATACACCTAGTGGTAAATTAATCCACAAAGAAGGCATATCACCAGATATAAGCGTAGCTTTAAGCGAGCAGGAAGAAGAAAAAATTCAAGAAGAAATAAGAAAGAGAAAGCTCGATGGTAAAGCTTCTGAAGTTGTGCTACTACCTGAGTTAGATTCACAACTAAGGAAGGCAATAGAAGTCATAAAGAGCGGGAAACGTATGAAAGAAGTAGCAGGTTTTTAGTATGTACACTTTAGCTATTGAAACATCTTGTGATGAAACAGCTTTGGCGATATACTCAGATAAAGGTCCTGTCGGGGACATATTGTTATCTCAAGTAAATATCCACTCAAGTTTCGGTGGAGTAGTCCCAGATTTAGCAGCAAGGGAACACACAAGGAATTTGTTGCCTTTGCTAGATAAGCTTTTAAAGGATACTCAGTTTGACTTAAAGAAGATTGATTTTATATCCTTTACTTTGACTCCTGGATTGATACTGTCTTTAACGGTGGGAGTTTCCTTTGCCAAGTCTTTGGCTTACTTCCTGAATAAACCTTTAGTTCCAGTGCACCATCTTGAAGGACACATATACTCGGTGTTTTTGGAAAGACCTGTTGAATATCCCTTTGTGGCTTTTATAGTTTCCGGAGGACACACGGATTTGTTTTTAGTAGAGGATTTTGGAAAATACACCTTCTTAGGTGGAACTTTGGATGATGCTGTTGGCGAAAGTTACGACAAGGTAGCAAGACTTTTAAAGGAAGGATACCCAGGAGGTCCAATAATAGACAGGCTTGCTCAAATGGGCGAAAGTGTATATAAGCTTCCAAGACCTATGCTCAATGTAGATTCTCTAAACATGTCTTTTAGTGGACTGAAAACAGCAGTAAAGCACTTGATTGAGAGTACACCAGAATATAAAAAAGAAAATGTGGCAAAGTCCTTTCAGGACGCAGTTGTAGATATACTGACTGAAAAAGCCCTAAAAGCCATGGAACTTACAAGGGTAAAAAGACTAGTTATTGTAGGTGGAGTTTCTGCCAATTCGCAGTTAAGGCATGCATTCAAGACTTTATCCCACAAAAAGGGATTTGAATTGTATATTCCTCACCCAAAACTTTCAACAGATAACGCATTGATGATAGCATACGCTGGTATGGAAAGATTTAAGAGAAATATTTACGCACCTGCGAGCATAAATCCAGAGCCCAACATACCTTTGGATGTGTTCTGTAAACAATGGAGTTAAGATTGGAACGCAGAATTTTCAAGTATAATTTTTATAAACGCTTAATTTTTAGGAGGTTAGAAAAATGAAGAAGTACATAGCCATAGCAATAGCATCTGTAGCCTTTTTGGCATCATGCCAGCAAAAGCCAGCGGAGCAACAGCAACCAGCTGAGCAACAACAACCAACACAGCAACAACCCACTGAACAGCAACAACCAGCGGAACAACAACAGCCAGCAGAGCAACAACAACCCACCGAACAAAAACAGCCTGAAACGAAACAGCAAAGTGCAACCCCAGCTAAAGATATGCTAGCTCTTGCTCAGCAAAAAGGCTGTATGGCATGTCACGATATGAAAGCGAAAAAAGTAGGACCAGCTTATACAGAAATAGCTAAAAAGTATGCTGGCAAAGCGGATGCGGTTGCTCATTTAGCTGAGAAGATTAAGAAAGGTGGCGTTGGTGAATGGGGAAATGTTCCCATGCCTCCTCAGAACGTAACTGACCAAGAAGCTAAGGATTTAGCTGCCTGGATTCTTGCTACAAAGTGAGATTGATAAAACTATTGGAGGATTTTTCGAACCTACACTTTAAAAAACCCATAGAGTATGAGTATGCGGATTTGAGGGATGCTTTAATTGCATCCCTCTTTTT
>JBEPZA010000078.1:0-4453 GCA_041641075.1 Aquificaceae bacterium
TTGGTCAGTTTGCAAGTTATGGAATACATTATTATACTTGAGCGGGTGTGGCGGAATTGGCAGACGCGCTGGACTCAGGATCCAGTGGGATTATCCCGTGAGGGTTCAAGTCCCTCCACCCGCACTTAAAATATTGCTATGAGATTCTTGATAGTAGGCGATATTATAGGTAGTCCAGGAAGGAAGGCTCTTAGATACGGTATCTGTGACATAAGCTACGACGTATTGGTGGTTAACGTAGAAAACTCGGCAGGTGGTTTTGGAATAACCAAGAGTGTTTATGATGAATTGATGTCCTATGGTGTGGATGTAATGACATCCGGGAACCACATATGGGATAAGAAGGAAGTTTTTAGTTTTATAGACTCCGTCCCCAACCTGCTCAGACCAGCTAACTACCCTAAGGGCACTCCCGGGAAAGGTTACGCAATTTTTGAGAAAAATGGTGTGCGCTTTGCTATCGTAAATCTCATGGGAAGGGTATTTTTAGAAGCTCACTTGGATAACCCATTCATAGTCTTCGATAACCTTTATGAGACACTATCCAAAGAAAGCGACATAATAATAGTGGATTTTCACGCAGAAGCTACATCCGAAAAATGGGCTTTCGCTATACACACAGATGGAAGAGCTAGTTTAGTGTATGGGACACACACGCACGTCCCTACTGCTGACCAAATAATTTTGAAGAAAGGCACAGGATATGTATCCGATGTTGGATTAAGCGGGTGTTGGTATTCGGTAATAGGAATGAAGCCTAAGGAAGCAATAGAGAGGTTTTTGACAGGTCTTCCTAGAAAATTTAGCGTAGAAGATACTCAAGATCTCGTTTTTAATGCCATACTTGCTGAGATAGATGAATCCACAGGAAAGACTAAGCACTTACAGAGAATCCAGAAATTTATATCACAAGAAGAGGTAAAAAGTATTGAGTAACAAAAAAAAGATAAATATTTCTTTGATACTGGATGCATTCAAAAACTTAGAAAAGTCTTACATAGACATAAAAAAAAACATATCCATTCCCAAGGATGAGTTTATTGCAAACAAGCTCATTCAGGATAAAGTAAGAGTTGACTTTAATTTGGCTTTCGAAAGTTGTATGAGACCGTGTAGGCACCTTTCTGTTGTCTACAATCTTAAGACTACCTCTAAGGATTGTTTGGTAAAGCTTGGTGAATTTGTTAGCATGAGAAATGTGGATCTTTTAAAAGATGTCATAGGATTTTATTTTGAATACAGAGACTTAAAAAAAGAAGTAGATCCAGAGTATTTATACCACTTTCTCGAAAAACACCTGATAGCCTTTAAAGACTTTGCCATGTATGTAATTGAGTTTGTGAAGAAAGAAACAAATAATCCACTTCTCATAGATTTTGATCTCCTAAATGAAAAACTAAGACACATAAAGGATTCTATAAGTAAAATAGACTTTGTTTTATCGCAAGGGTTTGAAGAGTTCAAAAGCAAGCCCATGTATTACGACAGAGTGAAGTACTTTTACCAGGTAGCTTACGATTCACTTTTTGATATCTGCAAGCATCTTGCTCCAAAGTTTGGTATAAAAAAGTTTGGAGATGACTGTCTTTCAAAGTTTATAGAAATGGGCATAATTGACCAAAAATACTATATGGATGTCTTTAAGATGACTAATCTAAAGAACAAACTTATAAGCACTTGGGAAGTTTCGCCAGAGGAGCTGTATGAAACACTCACAGAGATAAAAGGTAAGATTGAGCCAGTAACAAGAGAGATATCAAGAAGTTTAAGAGCTCTTCTGGAAAAGCATACAAGTAACTCTTAAGTAAGTTATAAGATTTTGAGATTCCCAATTGGGGTTAAAATTTTCCTTTATGGTTGAGTTTGTGCACTTACACCTTCATACGCAGTATTCTCTTCTCGATGGAGCTATAAAGATAAAGGACTTAGCTAAAAAGGCTGTTTCCTTGGGTTACAAAGCTGTAGCTATAACAGACCACGGAAACTTATTTGGTGTATTGGACTTTTACAAAAGTATGAAAGCTGTAGGTATAAAGCCCATAATCGGTATGGAAGCATACTTCACCACAGGTTCACGCTTCGATAGAAAAGGTAAGGGTTCAGAAGATAACATGACGGACAAACTCAACCACCATATTATCCTTATAGCAAAGGATGATGATGGTCTTAGAAATCTTGCTAAGCTCTCTTCCTTGTCTTACAAAGAAGGCTTTTACTATAAACCACGTATCGATTACGAGCTTCTACAAAAATACTCAAGGGGTCTTATAGCCATCACTGCGTGTCTAAAAGGTGTGCCTACATATTATGCAAGCATCAACGACTACGAAAAAGCAACAGAATGGGTCAAGAAGTTTAAGGATGTCTTTGGAGATGATTTGTACTTGGAACTTCAATCCAATAATCTTGCGGAGCAGGAAATAGCAAATAAAAACCTCATAGAAATATCTAAGAAGCTGGGTGTAAAGCTTGTGGCTACTAATGACTCTCACTATCTTGATGTGAGCGATAAATTGGCTCACCAGGTCCTAATGGCAATTCAGATGAAAAAAACCCTCATGGAAATTCAAAGCGGTAACGGTTTTAAGTGCGCTAACGATGGTCTGCATTTTGCAAGTCCTGAGGAAGTTTGGGAAAAGTTCAGAGGCAAGTTTGATGGCTGGGAATCCGCTCTTTTAAACACCGTAAAAATAGCAGAAAGTCTGCCAGAAAGCTTTTCTTTGCTTGAAAATAACTCTTACCTTCTACCACATTACGACACGAAGGATAAAACAGTTGAGGAGCTTTTAAGGGACCTTGCATACAAGGGACTAAAGCAGAGAATAGAGCAAAGCTTAGCAAAAGATACAAAAGAATACTGGGACAGACTCGAGTATGAGCTGGATGTTGTTTGCAAGATGGGATTTGGCGGGTATTTCCTGATAGTTCAGGATTTTATCAACTGGGCTAAAAATACCCAGATTCCTGTTGGACCCGGGAGAGGCTCGGCTGCGGGGTCACTACTTGCTTTTGCTCTTGGAATTACGGACGTAGATCCCATAAAGCATGGATTGCTTTTTGAGAGGTTTTTAAATCCTGAGCGTGTGTCTATGCCGGATATAGATGTTGACTTTTGCATGGAAAACAGAGAAAGGGTCATAGAGTATGTTAAAGACAAGTATGGAGAGGAAAACGTAGCTCAGATAGTTACATACAACGTCATGAAGGCAAAGCAAACTATTAGAGATACCGCAAGAGCTTTAGGATTGCCTTATTCAGTAGCGGATAAGTTAGCCAAGCTTATACCCCAAGGTGATGTCCAAGGCACTTGGCTTTCTTTAGAAGAGATGTATTTGATCCCAATCGATGAACTTTTGCAAAAGTATGGCAAACACAGAACAGACATAGAAGACAGTGTTCAAAAGTTTAGGAAAATGTGTCAAGAATCACCTGAAATAAAAAAGCTCGTTGAAATTTCACTCAAGCTTGAAGGTCTCACACGCCACACATCCTTACACGCAGCGGGTGTGGTTATATCACCTATACCGCTCCTTGAGATTGTGCCTCTGTATTGTGATAAAGACGGACAAGTAGCTACGCAGTTCGATATGGTCAGGCTCGAAGAGTTGGGCTTGGTAAAGATGGACTTTCTTGGTCTTAAAACTCTTACGGAGCTCAAAGCCATAAAAGATTACGTGCTCCGTAACAAAGGTGTAAACATAGAGTATCACAAACTTCCGCTCGATGATGAAAAGGTTTTCACTCTACTAAGGGAAGGTAATACAACGGGCGTATTTCAGTTGGAAAGCACTGGAATGAAAAATCTTTTAAAAAGACTACAGCCGGACAACTTTAACGATATTGTGGCGGTGCTTGCTCTTTACAGACCCGGACCGCTAAAAAGTGGACTTGTGGACTCATACATAAACAGAAAGCATGGCAAAGAACCTATAGATTACATCTTCCCAGAGTTAGAGCCAGTCCTAAAAGAAACCTACGGAGTAATTGTTTACCAAGAGCAAGTGATGAAAATGTCTCAAGTGCTTTCAGGCTTTACTCCAGGTGAAGCGGACCTTTTAAGGAAAGCCATAGGAAAAAAGAAAAAGGATGTTATGGAGCAAATGAGAGAAAAGTTCATAAAAGGAGCACTTGAGCGAGGATATTCTGAGGATAAAATAACTAAACTTTGGGAAGACATAGAGAAGTTTGCCAGTTACTCGTTCAATAAATCACACTCAGTCGCTTACGGCTACATATCCTACTGGACAGCGTATGTAAAAGCTCACTATCCAGAGGAGTTCTTTGTGGTTAAGCTCTCTACGGAGAACAGCGATAAAAAGTTTCTAAACCTCATAAAAGATGCAAAAAATATGGGGTTCCGTATACTACAGCCAGATATAAACAAAAGCCAGGTAGATTTTACCATAGAAGGTGAAAAAACCATCAGGTTTGGTTTAGCACGCCTCAAAGGTGT
>JBEPZA010000079.1:0-4343 GCA_041641075.1 Aquificaceae bacterium
TAAAGTTTTGCTTTGAGGAGTTCTAAGGCTTTTAATCTGTTTTGTAATTGTGACCTTTCCTGTTGGCAAGAAACTACTATACCCGTTGGTTTGTGTCTTAGCCTAACCGCTGTATCTGTCTTGTTTACATACTGCCCACCTGCACCACTAGCTCTAAAGGTCTCCATCTCTATATCCTCTTCTCTTATCTCTATGTTTATGGATTCGTCTATCTCTGGAACAACAGATACAGAAGCAAAGGATGTGTGCCTTCTGGCGTTGGCATCAAAAGGAGATATCCTCACAAGTCTGTGAATTCCGTTTTCACCTTTTAGGTATCCGTAAGCGTAAGGTCCTTTTATTCGGATGGTAGCGCTCTTTATACCTGCTACATCGTCAGGGTTTATGTCTATAAGCTCCACTTCGTAGTCATGCTTTTCGGCCCACCGTGTGTACATTCTGAGGAGCATACTGGCCCAGTCGCAAGCTTCTACACCACCGGCACCAGACTGAACTGTTAAGTAAGCGTTCTTTGGGTCCATCTCTTCAGACAGGAAGGTCTTAATTTCCAAATTCTTTATAGGCTCTTCTATACTTTGGAGTTCTTCGTATAGCATCTGGACTGTTTCCATATCCTCTTCAGGTGTAACTTCTAAGATATCGGCAATGTCAGAGAGGCTTTTGCTTATGGATTCAAACTCCTTTATGGTTTCTTCGATCCACTTTCTCTTTTGTGTTAATGTTTTGGTCTTTTCTTGATCCTTCCAGATGTCTCCTTCAGACATAATGGTGTCTATCTGCTTTAGTTCCTTTTTTAGTGAATCTAGATCTATTGTAGCCTTAATTTCATCAAATTTTTCCCTTAATTCTTGGAATTTTTCTTTTATTTGTGCAAACATAAGATTAAAATTATAAGTTGTAAGGGAGTAAAAAAATGAAAAAAATTAGAGTAGCTATTGCAGGTTTAGGTAGGGTTGGAAGTAAAGTTTTACAAGCGCTTATATCTCTTAATTCAGAGAACTTGGTAGTGGTAGCAATAGCTGAACCTCGTGAAGAGTTAGAAGCAGTAAATTTAGCAAAACAGAAAGGTATAGCTTACTTCAAAGACGCTAGGGATATGCTAAGGGCTTTGGATGATGCTATAGACGTACTTTTTGATCTTACTGGAAATGCCGTCATACGCACAGAACTTTATGAAATACTCAGTCAAAGTGGAAATCGTAAAACGGTTATACTTCCTGAAAGTGTAGCCCACTTGGTATGGATTCTGATAGAGAGCTGCAACAAGTAAACATAAGAAGTTTGCGCAAGGAAGATATACAAGCTGTATACTTGATAAATAAAGAAAATTTCACAACAGATGCGTGGACTATAGAGGGCTTCGAAAGGGAGCTTCACTTAAAACACTCTAGATCTTACGTGATGGAGATAGATGGTCAAATAGTGGGATACGCCATAGTCTGGACCATATACGATGAGGCTAATATAATGACATTTGCTATAAAAAAGGAATTCTGGGGAAGGGGATTAGGAAAGTACCTCTTAAGCAAGATTATTCAGGATATTAAGCCTGCCGTAAGTAGAATACTTCTTGACGTAAGAGTTTCGAACATAAGGGCTATAAACTTATACAAAAGGGCTGGTTTTAAGGTATTAAATGTTAGATACAAATACTATTCCGACGGTGAAAACGCCTACCAAATGTGTTTGGAGTTAAAAGATGAAGATAAAGGGACGAAAGCTTAAAAAGCTTATAACATCCAAAGAGATAAAGAAGCGTATAAAGGAACTAGCTACGGATATAGAGAAAGCTCTTGGGAACGAATTTGTGGTAGTGGGTTTGTTAAAGGGATCTTTCATATTTGTGGCGGATCTCGTAAGGGAGCTTAAAAAACCTGTAATTTTGGATTTTATATGGGTTTCCAGTTACGGCTCTAATATGGAAAGTCAAAGACATGTAAGACTACTAAAGGATCTGGAGATGGACATAGAAGGCAGAAATGTATTGCTAGTGGACGATATATTAGATACTGGTTACACTATAAGAGAGGTGAAAGAGATACTAAAGGTAAAAGGTGCAAAGAGCGTGAGTGTGTGCGTACTCCTCGATAAAAAGGGAAGGCGTGAAGTTGACATAGAGGCTGATTTTGTAGGCTTTGAAGTTCCCAATATGTTTTTGGTAGGATACGGCTTAGATTGGGCGGAAGAAGGACGTAATCTAAAAGACATATACGCTGTAGAATAGGGAATTTTCTAATACATCCACATATAATCTTTCTCGATTAGGATTTACCTTGGTTTGCTTGACATACCATAGAATGAGCTTTAAAATAAGTAATACCAACTCTTTTAAGGAGGGAAAAGTAATGACGAAGGCTGAGCTTATTTCTGCAATTGCGAAGAATGCCGGCTTGACTAAAAAGCAAGCTGATGCAGCTTTCAAAGCTGCCGTGGAAGCTGTGGCAGAATCTATCAAAAAAGGTGAGAGAGTAGCTATACCAGGTTTTGGTACGTTCTCCGTTAGGCAAAGAGCTGCGAGAAAGGGAAGAAATCCAAGAACTGGAGATGTAATTGAGATACCAGGCAAGAAAGTTGTAGTCTTCAGACCCGCCAAGAATCTCAGGGAAGGGGTAAAGTAAAATACTTAGGGGGCTTTCCCCTGTCTAATGGACAGGTTTATAGCATCTTATATTGCAAATAATTCCATATATATAGAAGGGGAAGAGGTAAAACACCTGAAAGCAAAGAGGATAAGGTTGGGGGATGAGGTCGAAGTTTGGCTAGAAAAGCGTATTTATGTATGTAGGGTTGAGTCTCTAGAAAAGGAAAGAGCCCTCTGCTCCATAATTCGCCAAGTAAACTACACTGTTCCAAAACCTTACGTTTACGTGTATCAATGCGTTCCAAAAGATCTTAAGGTAATGGATGAAATAGTTGAAAACTTAAGTCAAGTAGGTGCATATGCCTTAATTCCGGTCATATCTAATAGAAGCTTTAGAGATTATGATGTGATCCTTAATAAAAGGAGTAGATGGGAAAGAATAGCTCTAGCAAGCTTTAAGCAGTGTATGAGACCGGAGCCTTTAGTTTTGGAAGACCCTGTTTTTATAGAGAATTTAGAGCCAAAACATTCTGTTAACTTGCTTCTAGATAACTTTCATGAAGGAATCACAATTAAGCATTTATCTTTTGATAAACACCATGATATTGGTTTAGTTGTAGGTCCTGAGGGGGGTTTTACGCAAAATGAAGTATTAATGTTAAAAGACAGGGATTTTACTTTGTTAAATATTAAACCCTACATTATAAAATCCAAGTTTGTAGCTTCGTTGTTGGTAGGAATAATAATGAATCTTGCCTAAGTTATACCAAAGCCCTGTCTATTATCTGACTCAAAAGATTGAGTATTTGACCTTTCTTATTCCTGTAGCTCGCTCTATTGCAAATTAAGTGTGCTGTAGATGTGGCGATTTCTTCGTAGACTATGAGGTTGTTCTCTTTCAGAGTTCTACCAGTTTGCACTAAATCTACAATACAGTGAGAAAGTCCAATGATTGGTGCAAGCTCTACTGAACCACTCAAGTATATTATCTTTGTTTTTATACCTCTTTTTGCAAAAAAGTTTTTAGTTATTTTTGGGTATTTGGTAGCTACTTTCAGATAAGTGCCTTTTGCGTATTTTTCGTAGTCCTTTTGCAATCCTGCGACAACTATTTTACAAAAGCCAATTCCTAGATCGTAAAGCTTATACACATCTGAATCTTTTTCCATAAGCACATCGTAACCCACTATTCCCAAATCAGCTACTCCATTTTCTACATACACGCTCACGTCTGAAGGCTTTACTAGAAAGAACTCGTAATTTTTCAGTTTTACTGTGAGTTTTCTGCCTTCCTCAATGGGCTCATCAATTATACCTTTCCGATGGAGCAAGGTTACGCTTTCCTCGAATAGTCTTCCTTTGGGTAAGGCTATCCTTAAAGACATCACTTATAATTTTAAGTACTTTCTTGTGAAGTTAGGAAGTTGCTTAAAGCCAAAGAAGAGGATCTTAAAGTAAACATTGATAGCGTAGTAAAGTTTAGGTAAAAAAATTCCAAACTCCCAAGCCGTAAATCTCCAAGCCATACAAAAGGATAAAGAGGGACACATAACTGTGGATGAGAATTTTGAGACATCCTTAAAGAATCAATATACTGTAAACGGTCTTTTTGAACTAGCTCACGCTACACTTATACAATACTTAATTGTATCCAACACAATACTAGGAAATGTCTTATGCAAAGGTTGGCATTACACACCGTGAGCTCAAAAGTAAAGGTATACAATACAAAGAAAAATTGATAAGTTTTAGACCTTACGCC
>JBEPZA010000080.1:0-4278 GCA_041641075.1 Aquificaceae bacterium
ACTTCCAAACCCTTGGATGCGGAAATGATAACCTTGTTCTCCAAGTTCATATGTGCAAGAACTTCTCTAATAGCTTGGACAGGCAAGGCTACGACTATGTAATGGGAAAAATTTTGAACCTCTTCCACACTTAGAGTGGCGTCCACATTCGTTAAGTAATCATCTGAGACGTAAGGATTTTTTGAGTTTTTTAGCATCTGTACTATATGGGGATTTCTATCGTAGATCAAAACATGGTTTCCCAAGCTCCCAATGTGCTTAGCTAGCGCTACGCCCCAGCGCCCACCACCCAAGACAGAAAACTTTATGTTCATGTTATAATCTTAACAAAATGTCAAAAGTTAATGAGTTAGAAAAATTTTTATATTGGGTAGTATCCTCTATTATAAACCTAGTGATCTTCACATTTATGTCTATGTTACTTATGGTGAATGTGAAACAAGATTTGGAGTTTAAGCCAATTAATCTAATAATTCAAGAACAAATTGCACAACCTAGCAAGGAGATTTTGCAAAGTGGTGCTCTAGATAACAAAGCTAAGGTAAAAAAAGGTGAAAGTTCAGTACCTGCTTCAATTGCACCGACTCGAGGAGATTATCCTATAAGCACTACTAAAAATGAACCTTCCATACTATCTCAGTTGGAAGAGCGCGTCAAGCATAGAAAAAATCAGCAGGAAGGTATGAAAATAGTTAAAGAAATAGGTAACATAGTTGCGTCCCACACAGAAAGCGGAATTAGTATTTCCACTACAGGAACACGTAAGGTTTTATATACACCAGAAATTCCTAAAATAGTTTCTGACGAACCTCTAGCAGCAATTAGAGTAAGAATATGGGTAGAACCTTCTGGAATTGTGTCTAAGGTGGAAATACTACAAAGGAGCGGTTCCAGTGCCGTCGATAGGCAAGTTGTAAACTTTGTAAAAGGTATAAGGTTTGAGCCTATAAACGGGGATGTTCAGATAGGTATACTTACTTTTAAGTTGAGAGGAGGTTAAAAATGTCTAGTGTGGGGAAGCTAATAAGGTTAGAAAGGATTATTAATAGGAATACTCGAAAAACCATCATAGTTCCTATGGACCATGGAGTGAGTTCCGGACCTATGGAGGGCATAGTGGACATCAAGTCAGCTGTTGATGATGTAGCAGAAGGTGGAGCCAACGCGGTAGTGTTGCACAAAGGTATGGTAAAAGCAGGTTACAGAGGAAAAGGAAAGGACATTGGTTTAATAGTTCATTTATCTGCATCGACAGATTGGGCTCCTACAAAAAATGATAAGGTTCTGGTCTGTAGTGTGGAAGAAGCTATAAAACTTGGAGCCGATGCAGTCTCAATTCATGTCAATATGGGAGCAGATTTGGAAAGGGAAATGTTAAGGGATTTTGGTATTGTTTCCAAAGCGTGCGAAGAATGGGGTATGCCCCTTTTGGCTATGGTTTACGGAAGAGGAAAAGATATGGACCAATACGATCCTAAGGTAGTAGCCCACTGTGCAAGGTTAGGAGCAGAGCTCGGAGCTGACATAGTTAAAGTTCCATACACAGGCGATCCAGAAACCTTTCAAAAAGCCATTCAAGGCTGTCCTATTCCCGTTGTCATAGCTGGTGGTCCAAAGATGAAAACTGAAAGGGAAGTTTTGGAGATGGTATACGGTTCAATAAAGGCTGGAGCCAGTGGGCTTTCTGTAGGAAGGAATATTTTTCAGGCAAAAGATAGGGTAAAAATGGTAAAAGCTCTTTGTAGCATAGTTCACGAAGGAAAGGATGTAGACTATGCCTTAGGGATTTTGGAGGAGGATACGTAATGGGATTGATGGAAGGTAAAAAAGCGCTGATTACAGGAATAGCCAACGAAAAAAGCATAGCTTACGGTATAGCTAAAGCTTTCAAGCGTGAAGGAGCTGAGCTTTTGCTTACTTACGCCAACGAGAAACTCAAGAAAAGGGTGGAAGAAATCGCTGAAGAATTGCAAGCGGAACTAATACACGAGTGTGATGTATCAAAGGATGAACAAATATCTGGATTGAGAGAATTTATAAAGGAAAAATGGGGTTCTTTGGATGTATTGGTTCACTCTATAGCTTTTGCACCGAAAGAGGAGTTCAAAACAGGTGTTATAGACACATCTAGGCAAGGATTTTTGATAGCTATGGATATATCCGTATATTCTCTCATAGCTCTGACACGTGAGTTATCCCCATTAATGGAAGGCAAAGAAGGTAAGATAATAACACTGAGCTACTACGGTGCGGAAAAGGTTGTTCCCCATTACAACGTAATGGGAATAGCAAAAGCTGCACTGGAGTGCACAGTCAGATACTTGGCTTACGATTTAGCAAAGTCTGGTCACAGAATAAATGCCATATCCGCAGGACCTGTAAAAACTCTGGCAGCATACAGTATAACTGGGTTCCATCTTTTGATGGAACATACTACAAGGGTAAATCCCTTTAGGAGAGCCATAACCATCGAGGAGATAGGCAATACTGCCGTCTACCTTTGTAGCGATTTGTCACGTGGTGTTACAGGCGAAGTTATACACGTGGACAATGGATACCACATAATGGGTGTTTTTGAAAGGGAAGAGGATATTAAAAAAGGTGAAAATGAATGAAAGCTGTATACCTACTTCATGGATTAAGTAAAGAAGAGTATGAAAAAATAGTGAATGCCTTAGGAAGAGAGCCAAACCATGTGGAAATGGGAATACTTGGTGCCTTATGGTCAGAACACTGCTCTTATAAATCTTCAAAGAGAGTTTTAAAAAGATTTCCTACACAGGGGGAGAAGGTAATACAAGGACCAGGTGAAAATGCAGGAGTTGTAGAGTTAGATGAAAACGTGTGGCTTGCATTCAAAATAGAGAGTCACAATCACCCTTCTTACATAGAACCCTTTCACGGCGCTGCAACGGGCGTAGGTGGGATTATAAGAGATATCTTGTCCATGGGAGCAAGACCTATTGCTTTGATGAACTCCTTACGTTTTGGCTATCCCATAGATAGCAAAACTAAATACATACTTAAAGGAGTAGTAAGCGGGATAAGCTATTACGGAAATTGTATAGGAATTCCAAATGTAGGTGGAGAGACGTATTTTCATGAATGTTACAAAACAAACCCTCTAGTAAACGCCTTCTGTCTTGGGATAATACCGGCAGGTAAGATGTTAAGAGCAAGAGCTACAAAGGAAGGGCAAAAACTCATTCTGATAGGTTCGGCAACAGGTAGGGATGGGATACATGGTGCTGTTATGGCATCTGGAGAGTTTGGAGAAGACGTAGAATCGAAAAAACCCAATGTTCAAATAGGAGATCCATACTTTGGCAAAAAACTTATAGAAGCTATCTTAGAGATGATAGAAGAAAACTTGATTGTAGGGCTACAGGATTTGGGCGCAGCAGGACTTGCCGGTTCAGCTTCGGAATTAGCAAGCAAATCAAAAATGGGGGTAGTTTTGCAACTAGATAATGTCCCATTGAGAGAAGAGGACATGAACCCGTATGAAATATTACTTTCTGAAAGTCAGGAAAGAATGCTGATTGTTACGGACGATGACAAGGTCGAAAAGATAATATCCATAGCCAAAAAGCACCATTTGGAAGCGGCACAAGTAGGTTATACAACAAAGGATGGACTTTTTAGAGCTTACTTTAAAGACCAGATGGTAGCTGAGTTGCCAGTGAGTTTGATTGTAGAGGAAGCGCCCCAGTATAACAGACCAAGCGAAAAGCCAGATTATGTAGATGAATTACAAAGTGTGAATCTCTCAAATCTTGAAAATGTGGATATAAAAGAAGCCTTCTTTAAACTCTTAGAGTCACCCAATATAGCATCCAAGGAATGGATATACACACAGTATGACTATCAAGTTGGAACAAATACTGTTATAAAACCAGGTGGTGATGCATCTGTTTTGAGAGTCAAGTGGGTAGTAAGACCTGAGCTAAGAAGCGATAAACTTATAGCGCTAACGTGCGAAGGCAATGGTAGACTCCTTTACTTAGATCCAGAGGAAGGTGGGAAGTATGTAGTAGCGGAAGTGGTAAGGAACTTAGCTTGCGTAGGAGCAAGGACCTTAGGTATTACAGACTGTTTAAACTTTGGTAACCCAGAAAGACCCCATGTAATGTGGCAGTTGGAAAAAGCGGTGGAAGGAATAGCAAAAACATGTGAGTTCTTCGACATTCCGGTGGTGAGCGGTAATGTTTCCTTATACAACGAAACAGTAGAAGGAAAGCAACCACGAAACATTTACCCAACTCCTATACTTGTAGG
>JBEPZA010000081.1:0-4157 GCA_041641075.1 Aquificaceae bacterium
ATAATGGAAGCAGCAAACAGAGGAGCTAAAGATGCGGGAACATATTCAGTAGGTTTGAATATACAAATACCAACAGAGCAAAAGCCCAATCCCTACCAAAATATCTCTATAGAGTTTGAATATTTTTTTGTTAGGAAAGTTATGCTCCTAAAGTATTCCATGGCTTACATAATATTTCCAGGTGGCTTTGGAACTCTTGATGAGCTTTTTGAAGCGTTAACCTTGATTCAAACAGGCAAGAGTTCTCCATTTCCAGTAGTCTTATTCGGTAGTAAGTATTGGAAGGATCTTCTGGATTTTCTAAAAACAAATATGCTTAATTACGGTACTATTTCTGAAAGCGATTTGGATCTGGTGAGCGTAGTAGATCATCCAGAAGAAGCTTACTCGGTAGTAATAAGCGCTCTAAAAAACAAAATTCACAAGCTTAGCAAAGAAGATATTCCCGAATCTTATCTGGAAAAGCTAAAGAGTATAATTAATCTATAATGAGACTCCTACACATAGCTGATCTACACGCTGGCAAAACCATAGGAAATATAACACGAGTTTCGAGAAACGAGGATCTGAGGTTCGCTTTAGAACAAGTAGAGAGGATATGTAAAGAAGAAAAAGTATCCGTTCTTCTAATTGCAGGTGACGTTTTTGATAAAAAGAACCCAGATTACGAATCTTTGGAACTTGTGGTTAATTTTTTAGTGAGCATGGACTCTCATGGTATACACACAGTTATCGTAGCTGGTAATCACGATAGCTACGATCTTCTAAAAAGCTATAAACCTCTGAATAGACTGGCAAAAATACACATATTCGATAGACCCTCAAGCAATATAAGTAGCCACATCTTTGAGCTTGAGAACGTAAAAATTGCTTGCTTGCCATATCCAAGCGAAAGAGTGCTTACAAGCATCGGAGAAGAAAGTAATAGAGAGTATGCATATAAGGTGGAAAAGTTTATAACAGCTTTAGCTAAGGAGGTAGAGTCTGCGGAATACAGAATTCTTCTGTCTCACCTCATGATAGACTCCGCAGAAATAGCCGGTAGTGAGAAGAAAATAAGCGTATTGGATGCGTATGCCATAAGGGCTGATTCATTACCCGAGACTTTTGATTACGTAGCTCTGGGACATGTTCATAAAATGCAAATGATAAAAAATGCAGTTCCTAAAACTTATTATGCTGGCAGTATGTACCAAATAGATTTTTCAGAGAAAGGTATGCAAAAGTTTGTAAACCTGTTAACCTTAAAAGATGGTAATGTTTTCGTAGAAAGCATAAAACTTGACCTCTATAGAGAACTAAAAGAGTATGAGATATGGGATGATGAAAGCTACACTAAATTTATGAATTACCATATTAAGGATACTGGATCTGCATACGTAAAAGTGGTGTATTACATGGACCCTACAGATATACAGTATAGCCTCAAAAAAGAAAAAATTATTCAAGCACTAGGTAATAAACTTGTTAAGCTGGAAGTTAGAGCGAATATAAAAAAGTCTGCAGTAAACACAGATGCTTATAAAGAAAGAGACATAATTGGCATGTATATAGACTACTACAGAACCAATTATGGAATTACACCTAGCGAAGATATTATCAAGATTTTGAAAGATACTATAAGAGATATAGAAGATGAGACCCATAAAACTGGAACTTGAAGGTTTTACAGTATACAGAAAAAAAACCTTGATAGATTTTTCTAACTTGGACTTTTTCGTAATAGTAGGAAAGACTGGATCAGGAAAGACTAGCATAATAGACGCTATGTGCTACGCTCTCTACGGAAGGGTGCCCAGACATGCAAAACAGAATGTTCACGAGAAAGTTCTATCAAAAGGAAGCAAGAGATTACATGTAAGCTTTGAGTTTTCCGTAAAGAATAAGACATACACAATAAAGAGGTCTTATATAAAGAATGGTAAATCTGACGTTAGATTTTTTCAGAACGGCAAACCATTAAACTTATCGGCAAAAGAAGTAGAGAAAAAGGTCGTGGACATCTTGGGAATGGATTATGATACTTTTACCCGAGTGATAGTTCTTCCACAGGGACAGTTTGACAGATTTTTAAAACCTCAAGAAGCCAAGGAAAGAAGGGAAATTCTAAACAAATTGTTAGGTTACGATAAATTGTTTGAAGCTATATCCAGACAATTAAAGGAAAAGTATGACAACATAAGACAAATCCTTGATTCTGTAGAAAAGGATTTAAGCAAATGTAGTGGCTATACACCTGAAGCACTTCAGTTACATATGTCAGAAAAAGAACAGTTGCAGAAAGACATAGAGGATTTAGAGGAAAAAATAAACACTCTAAAACAAAGGAAAGTGGAGTTTGACATCTTATATAGGCATTATCAGGATCTTCAACAAAAGCAAAGGGAATACGATGAACTTAAATCAAAAGAGGAATTTTATAAAAAGGAAAAAGAAAAATTAAAACTCGCAAAACAAGCCCTCGAATACAAGCATATATGGGAAAGTTATAAAGAAATAGAACAGAAGCTAGAGAAAAAAGAAGAAGAAAAAAATAAAATACACAAAGAACACGAAAGATTAAACCTAAAACTCCAACAAATAAAACCTCAATTAGATGAACTCGAAAAAAAGTATTCTGAAATACCTAACAAAAGGCAAAGATTCAGTTACCTAAGCGCACTTGTGGAAAGATTAAGGTTTTTGTTAGACAAGCAAAACAAGCTTGCCATTTTAAACAAGGAAATAGAAGGGTTGAATGTGAAAGAAGAGCTAGAAAGTAATCAACTTACGAACTTAGAAAGTAGAGTAAAGAGGGGAGAAGAGGAAACATCTAAGGTTGAAGACGAGATTCTGAAACTAGAAGAAAAGCTTAAAATGCTGGAAGATTTTGTATCTCTTAAAGAACATGCGGAAGAAATTAATCAGATAGAGAACCAGATAAGGAATATTTCCAAAAATATAGAGAGTTTGCAAAAAACTGCCGAAGAAATTTCGAATAGGAAATCTATAAAACAACAGGAACTATTAAAAGCTTATACTATCCAAATAAGGCAAAACTTAAAAGTTGGTGATCAATGCCCCGTATGCGGTTCCATTATAGAAAGCCTACCTCACATTTCTGAGTATTTGGACTTTAAAAAAGTCGAAAAGGAACTAAATCAAATAGAGAAAACAGAAAAGGAAACCCTTGCACAAATAGAAAGAGAAAAAGGAAGACTAGACACTTTACAAAACCGTCTTTTAGACATACATAAAAAGCTAGGCTCCTATGAACCTTACCAGATTATACAAAAGTATGAAGAATTTAAGGAAATCCAGACTAAAATACAAGAGCTCAAGAAGAAATTAAATCTTTATCGGAAAAAATTAGAAGAACTAAAGGAAGAAAGAAACCAGGTTTGGCAAAACCTTACGAAGATTCAAACGGAAAAAAAAGAAAAGGAAAAGCAGCGCAACGAAACTTATTCACAGCTTCAAGAAGGAAAAAGAGAACTTGGTAGTAGCTTGGGTGTAGACCCAGAAAGCATAGACCTTAAATTTTATTTAGAGACTGCCATAAAGGAGAAAGACCAACTAGACAAAGAAATAAGTGAAATCGAGAAAAATTATAGAGAAATCAAGAATGAATCTGATAGATTGGAAAAAGAGAAACATGCCAAGGAAGAGATATACAAAAAAATTCTAGCGGACATAGAACAACTGAAAAAAGAAAAAAGTGAAAAAGCTCCTGCTGTTTACGAAATTATTAAAAAGTATGGAACTATAGAAAACTTCGAAGCTTTGCTTATGGATAAAAATGAACTTGAAAAACTTGAAAGTGAAATAGCTCAATACGAAATGCAACTTCATTTCTTGGAAAGTACTGTAAAAGACCTAAAAGAAAAAGTAAAAGACTTTGTATTAGATGAATATAACAATCTAGTTGAGCAATTGAGGCTTTTAGAAGATTCATACAAAGAAAAAGAAAAGGAAGTATGGGAAAAGAATAAGCAAATAGAGGAGATTCAAAAGGGCATAAAGCAAAAGGAAGAATTAGAAGCGAAAAAGGTAGAGCTTGAGAAAAATAAAAATGCGTACGAAATACTAAAGAAAGATTTTGAGAGCAACAGATTCCCAGATTATGTAAGCAAAAGTATGCTAGATGTAATTGCACAAAGGGCGAATATATACCTTGT
>JBEPZA010000082.1:0-3860 GCA_041641075.1 Aquificaceae bacterium
ATGCAAGTAAGAAAAGCTGTTCTTCCCGTTGCAGGTTGGGGGACAAGGTTTTTACCTGCCACAAAAGCTATGCCAAAAGAGATGTTCCCTATAATAGACAAACCCGTTATTCAGTTTATCGTAGAAGAGTGCTTACATGCAGATATAGAAAACATAATATTCGTGACAGGAAGGCACAAAAGACCTATAGAGCACCATTTTGATATAAACACAGATTTAGAGAAACATCTAGAAAACTCGGGCAAACACGGCATTCTCAAAAACATAATGGAGATAAGCAGGCTTGTAAATCCCATATACATTAGGCAAAAAGAACAGTTAGGTTTAGGTCACGCTGTTTTGGTAGCTGAACCTGTAGTGGGATACGAACCTTTCATAGTAGCTCTTGGAGACATAATAATAGAGAGTGAAGTTAACGTAATAAAAAGGATGATAGAAATTTATAAGCGCTTTGGTAAGAGTGTCATAGCGGTTTTTGAAGTGGAAAAAGAGGAAATAAACAAATACGGTGTGATATCGGGAAGGTATATAGAACAAGACATATACATCGTAGACGACTTGATAGAGAAACCAAAACCTGAGGAAGCACCTTCAAATTTGGCAATAGTGGGGAGATACCTTTTTACACCTGTAATATTTGAAAAAATTAAAATAACACCGCCAGGTAAAGGCGGAGAAATACAGTTAACGGATGCCATACGTTTGCTTCTTGAAGAGGAAGCAGTCTACGCTATAAAGATAGATGCTAAGGTTTACGATACGGGTACACCACTTGGTTATCTCAAAACTCTTTTAGACTTTGCTCTCCAAAGGGAGGATTTGAAAGAACCCATATTAAAACATATGCAAGAAGTTATTAATAGAAGTAGCCTACAGATAGATAAAACTTGAGTTTTTTGTAAAATTTCTCTTTAGCTGGGAAAGCTACCTCAAGCTTTATAGGTCCTATGGGTGTTTTTGCTCCTATCCCTGCTCCGTAGCTCCACTTAATGTTGCTTATTACACCCTTAAAATTGTTTGATACATTTCCTGCGTCTACGAATAATGTCCCAATTATGGGAAGTTTTACAGGAACTTCAAGGTCTAATCTGCCAAAACCATAGTAGTTTCCGCCATTTGGTTGTCCTATCTCTTCATAGCTATATCCTCGCAAATCTCTAAGCCCCCCCAAGAAAAATTTTTCAAAAATGGGTGCATTTTTGCTTACGTAACCCCCAGAGAGTTTGAAGCTTAGATTAAAGCCTTTTCTTAGGGGTATAAAGTAGTATGTCTGTAGCTCAAACTTTGTGTAATTAACATCTCCTGTACCAAAGCTTAAATCGACACTATTGTAGTGTATTCTTGTAGGGAAGAATAAATCATCTCTGTAATCTCTAAGAAAGAAAATTCCAATCTTATTTATATTGTAGGTATTTCCAAGTACGCTGTTACTTACTTTGTAAAAAGAAGGACCCACAGATGTGTAGCGCCCTATTCTATAGCCAATGCTTGTAGCTATCCCTTTTGTATCCAGATCGTAGCTTTTGTGGTTCTCGAAACTTTTGAAAATAGACCCCTTTATCCAAAGCCTTCTTGTAAACAGAAAGTTATCTATAATATTGATACTGTATAGCTCCCTTTTCTGTGATCTTTTGTAATTAATGGACGTGTTTATACCAACGCCAAAAAGGTTTTTCCAACCAAGTGTTACATCAAAAGCGAAATTCTCTTCCGTGTTGTAGCCTATGGAAAGATCCAGGTCTCCTCTCTTGTCCTCTGACACCTGTATTAATCTATAAACCTTTTTGTTTTCCTTATCCAAAAAGGTATCTATCTTTACACCAGAAAATATACCCGTATTCAACATATTTGATAAAGTCTCGTTGTCTAAATCCTTAGAATAAAAGTCAGATCTTACGGTCATGTAAGAGAGTTCCTTTAACGTGGTATGCATAGCCCCAAAATACACATCATCACCAAGTAAGTAGATATCTCCTTTTTCTATTCGGTAAAGGTAAGTATACGTGATACTATCTTCATCTTCTTCTATATTAACCTCTATTTGGAAATCACCGTCCATGTAGCCCTTCTTCAAAAAAAACTCATTTAGAGCAGTGTTTAGCTTTTCTATTATGTTGGTGTTGTATATAGCAGGGAGTGTGTCATTTATGTTTCTAAAAATCTTTTTTATTTCTTTATCATCTCCTTCATACAAAAACTTGTTAAGTATTTGTCTTTTTCCCTTATCCAAAATGATTTCAACATCCACTTTCTTTTTTTCTTTATTGGGTAGCACTGTATACTTAGCAGTTGCTAAAGTGTAGCCTTGTTTCTTAAGCTGAGTTAGTTTATCTTGTATTTCTTTCTTAATCAGATCCTCATCAAAAAAGCCATCTTTGTAAGTGTATCTCTGTCCTTCCGTTATATGAAATACTACGGTATCTATATTCCATGAATAGTTTACTTCTACATCGAAAAAACCTTTAGACTTATATAAATCTATTACTTTAGTTCTGGCGGATTCTAATGTGAAAAAATCTATGCCCTTATCTCTAAACCCTGTGGTTTTTAAAAGTTCAGTGTAAGTAAAAAATTTATTGCCTTCGAATATCACATTGTAAAAAGTGCCCTCTTTAATGGTGTAAACAGGAACAGCAAATCTCCCTTTGCCTATCAGAGCTTTAAATGTTCCAATGGGATGTCTAAACAGATTAGATAAGCCTTCAAAAAAAGAACCCATAATGTTTAATGGATTTTTACTAACTTGCTCAAGTTTAGGCATTAGAACTCTAAAGTAAGGTTTGGAATAGACTTGTTTTTCTACATCTTTTAATAGAACTATGGCATCAAAAAAACCCTGATCTATATAATAATCCTGTATGTTATAACTACCTAAAATAAAATCCTCTTCTTTAGCTATCCTACCCTTAAATAACTTGCTAGCTTTCTCAAGATCTTGTATCTCGAGTGTTGTTCCTTCATACTTACTACCCTTATAAAAGTAAATATTACCCTCCTTTATGTTGATACTCAAATCTACATAACCATCATCCGACACATTTCCCTCAACACTGACCCTAGCATCCAAAAAACCTTCTTCTTTATACACATCTTCTATTCGTAACTTTATGGTTTCATAGGAAATATCCTTCCATGGCATACCTTCGTAGATTCCAGCTCTAGCCTTTATATCTTCGTCCCCTATTGATCTATTACCAGTTATTTCAATCTTCTGTAAGATTGGATATCTCTCAAGATAGATAACTATTTCCTCTTCAGTTTCCATAACGTGGACATTTTTTATCACATCCAAGGATTTTAGAACTTCCACTATGTAAGGATAGTTTTGTCGATTCAGAATTTTCTCAATGTTACTTTTCTGGAATGGAAAATTGGAAATTACTTCTACCTTAGCTATAGCTGGCAAAGAAAAACACAGAAGCAATAAAACCTTAACCATTACATAACTCTTACGCTATACTCTTGCCCTTTTTCAAGACTCTTTAGCGAACTTGGAAGGCTCTCCAACTGGTGCATGAATCTATCTCTTATTTGGTTAAGGCTCGGTAGCTCTTTTGTTAGCGTGCCTCCTTGAATTACCTTTTCCACAAGCCCCTCTTCTTGGTATTTAATTACCTCATCGTAATCCATCGTTCCATCTTTGTAATGTCTAATTATCTGCCTTTTGTAGGGAAAAGTAGCTTTCCCTGGACTGGTTTTGAACTTGGGCTTTCCTTCGTATTCGACAAGTTTGTAAGCTATATCAAGGTATGGGCTATCCGAAGACGTTAGGAGTTTCGTTCCAACTCCAAAAGCATCTATTGGACAACCTTGGCTGAGCCAAGTGTGAATATCATACTCATCCACTCCCCCGCTCACTA
>JBEPZA010000083.1:0-3830 GCA_041641075.1 Aquificaceae bacterium
GAGAAAGATTTGCGTTTATATCTGGCATACCATTGAGCTCTCCAATTTTTTCACCAATTTTACCCATATGAACCATGCTTTCTATGGCAAGATCTAACATTATGTCCTTGTAATCACAATTTTTAGAGTGGAAGAACTGATAAAGGTACTTTATGATGATCTCGTATTCTTCTTTTAGAAATTTGTTTAAAACTTCAATAACCTTTGGGTCCACCGTGTTGTCTTGATCCTTTTCAAGGAAAATAGCTTGTTTAGCTTTTTCAACGAGCTCACTAAATTCTAGTTTGTGATATTTTTCATCATTTATGACCCTTTCGAGAAGTTTTTTAACCGAATCGTCCTTTACTATTTCCAGTTGTTTGGAGTATACTTCTATAGCCATTTGCTCCGCATCCACATCTTTTAGTAGCATGTCTTCCCAGGTTGGACCACCTATCTGTATGGCTTCTTCTATTCTGTTCAAAGCCACTTGTCCGCCTAGCTGTACTACCTTTTGAGCAAACCATTTAAGATGCCTCATTTCTTGACGAGCTATCTCTTCTATTTCAGACGTAATTTCAGCATCTTTGATTAAGAATATGTGATATAGATACTGAACTATTGCTGAATGCTCTAAGGCTACATCGTAAAGTAAGATGTTAATTAACTCTTTTTTTTCCATGATAAATCACCTCAAGCCCATTTTGTATACTTTACTAATATAATCGCTAACCATTCTATACGTGTTGAAATATGTACCTATTGTAGCTATGCTCGCTTTCATCATCCTTACCCATTCATCCTTGTTCCTATAATAAAGAGGTAAGATTATATACTCTAACTTTCCGTATATATCTTTTACATCTTCTTCATCGTTAGATTCAGAGAGATCAAGCCAGTGTGTTTTTGGTCCTATACCCCAACCGTTGACGCCTTCTATACCACCTTCCAACCACCAACCATCCCAAACACTAAAGTTTAGAACTCCGTTTATACCAGCTTTCATACCACTTGTCCCACAGGCTTCATGAGGCCTTTTTGGGTTATTAAGCCATACATCACAACCCGATACTAAAAGGTATGCCAAGTCTATGTCATAGTTTTCTAAAAACACAGCTTTTACCTTTTTAGTTCTTTCCTTTATGTGCTTTATTTTGTTGATAATATCCATAATCATAGACTTACCTGGACCATCTTTGGGGTGTGCTTTACCAGCAAAAACTATTTGAATATCTCCCATATGTTCTGCAATTTCTATCAATCTATCCACGTCTTTTAGTATGAGGTTGTTTCTTTTATATGGTGTTACTCTCCTGGCTATACCTATAGTAAGTGCATCATCGGTAAAATTTGCATCGCTATTTTTATTGATGTAGTTTATTAGTTCTTCCTTTATTCTGTTGTGCTTCTTTAGAAGAAGTTCCGAAGGTAGTTCATAAGCACTATACAGAAGTATAGGATTCTCGTCCCAACCAGTGATGTAATCATTGAAAATCTCGGCTAGCTCTTTATGTACCCATCTTTTATGGTATATTCCGTTCGTAACATACTCCATGTTGTAACTACCATTCTCAATTTTAGCGAACATACCTTTAGATACAAACAAATGTTTGAAGGATACGGCGTTCGTAGTGCTTGAATACTTGAATGCCAGATGGGATAAGTTTAAGAATCCATCGTAAGCTTCCTGTTCCCAGTTTACCACATCATTAAAACTTTTCAGTTCCTCCTTTACCATATCTATGGGAAATTTGTCGTGACCTGCAGGAACAGGGGTGTGAGTTGTGAAGGCACATTTGGCAGCAACTTTTTCTTTGTCTCTTAGCTCTCTCAAGAGCTCAAGAACCAGTAAAGCCGAATGGCTTTCGTTCATATGATAGACACATATATTGTAGTTTAGAGCTTTAAGAGCTCTATACCCACCTATTCCCAATAGTATCTCCTGTCTTAATCTGTATATGCCATCATCGTAATAAAGCTTGTAGGTTAGCTTCCTTATGTCATCGTCGTTTCCTTGTAAATCTGTGTCTAAAAAGAGTACTTTGATATCCTCTTTCCCTTTAATAGTGTATTCCCAGACCTTTGCTTTTTGCCTTCTATTACCAAACTCTAAATCTACTACTACATCAGTGGGCGTTAGAATCTTCTTATAGTCCCAGAGGCTATCAAAATCTAACTGTGCACCGTTGGATGTAAGCTTTTGCAAAGTGTAGCCCTTCTTGTATAGAAGGGTTACACAAACAGCGGGTATTCCCAGGTCGGCAAAGGCATAGAGGGTGTCACCAGCGAGCGTTCCAAGACCACCACTGTAAGTAGGTATTCTACTTTCTAAACCCAGCTCCATAACAAAGTAAGCTATCATAATATCCTTCCTCCAAATCCATAGGTTTTATATTACCTTTTTAGAATTTTAACAAACTCTTAAAAAGCGCCTCTTATCCATCTTTGGACTGAGAATACACAATAAAAGTCCCAATGGGCTTAGAAGTAACCAATTTCTTAAATCGATAACCATCAGCTCAAGGCTACAGTATAGCCCGTATACTTAATCAACGGTTTGAATACCTTTATCTACTTGTGCTCCTGTGCACTTTCCACTAATTCCTTTAAACTTACGAGAAACATCATAGCTTGAATGGGTGTCATGTTATTCAAATCTAAGTTTTTTAACTTCTCCAAAATTTCTTCTATAAGATCTAGTCTCTCCTCGTTAATGCCTTTACTATTTTGATAAACCTTTTCCAAATAAGGTATAGTTTGATCGTGTTTGCCACATAAATTCGCAAGTACTTGATATGATCTATTTATGACCTCCTGCGGTAAACCTGCCATTTTTGCTACGTTTATTCCAAAAGAACTTTCGGCTCTACCTTTAGTTAATGTGTATAGGAAACTTATATTACTTTCGGATTTTCTAACTTGCATATGGTAATTCTTTACTTGTGGGTATTCTTTCTCTAAATCCGTAATCTCTAAAAAGTGAGTTGCCAATAACGTTCGTGCTTTTATGTTTTCCAAAATATATTCACAAACAGCCCAAGTTATGGATATACCATCGTACGTAGAGGTTCCCCTTCCTATCTCATCGAGTATTATTAAACTCTTTTCATCAGCGTTGTTAAGGATGTTTGCCACATCCAGCATTTCATTCATAAAAGTGGATATCCCTAAAGCCAAAATATCACCTGAGCCTATACGCGAAAATATGGATGATATAATCCCAATTTTGGCTTCCTTTGCTGGAACAAAAGAGCCCATATGAGCCAGGATGCAAATTAACGCTACCTGCCTGATGTAACTGGATTTTCCTGCCATGTTGGGACCTGTAAGAATCAAAAGCAAGTTATCATCATCCATATGGACGGGATTGGGAACGTAATCTTTGACAAATTCGGAAATAACCGGATGTATTCCGTCTTTTATATATAGCAATTTCTCTTTTACTATATGAGGTTTTATCCATCCTTTTTCTAGGGCTATTTTGGCCAGGCTACAGAGGTAATCCAATTCTCCTATATTTTGCGAAACCTTGGCTACCAGGTTTAACCCTCTTAAGACGTAATTTCTAAGCTCTACAAAAATTTCGTATTCTATGTCTTTTATACGGGCATAGGCAGAGAGGATTTTTTCTTCCAGATTTTGAAGCTCATCGGTGGTAAATCTTTCTGCATTGCTCAAGGTTTGTCTTCTTCTGAAGTAAGAAGGGACGTATCTAAGATTTGGTTTCGTGACTTCTATATAGTATCCTATAACTTTGTTATACCCAATCTTCAAGCTTTGCACTCCTGTCTCTTTTCTCAATTTTTCTTCGTATTCTCTTAGAATTGACTCTCCATTATCCTTTATGTGTC
>JBEPZA010000084.1:0-3821 GCA_041641075.1 Aquificaceae bacterium
CAATAAGAAGCTATGTCCCTAACTATGGTGGAACTTATGTGTATATAAGCCTGCGACGGCATCATAAAAATAGTTTCCACACCTGCCAGTCTGTAATTGTTTAAAGATATTTGTAGCTCATACTCAAAATCCGTAAAAAGGCGCACCCCTCTTACTATGACTTTTATATTCTCCTTTTTCATAAAGTCAACCAGCAAGCCATCAAAGCATGTGACCTCAACATTACTGTGTATATCACTGAGCATATTAGAGAACATGTCTAAGCGTTCTTCGGAACTAAAAAGCAAGTTTTTTCTTGGATTTTTTGCTATAGCTACCACGACTTTATCGAAAAGGGCACATGCTCTATTAACTATGTCCAAGTGTCCCAGATGAGGTGGGTCGAAAGTGCCAGGATACACTACCTTAACCATTTTTCTTCTCCCATATAGATAAAACTGTATCACCGTATTCTTTTCTCTTATCTGATGAAAAAATTCTGTTTTTTCTGTGTTCTAGTATAAAAACACCATTGTTACAAAGCCTCTTCAAAGCTTTTTCAATAAGTTTTTCGTATTTTTCATAGTCATATGGGGGGTCAGCGAAAATTATGTCGTAACAATAATCAGAGCTCTCTAAAAATTTTAGAGAATCTGAAATAACTACCTTATTTCCGTATTTATCTAACAATTTTTTCCCAATACTGGGGTTTTTCTCAACAAATATTACGTTCGCTCCTCTTTCTATAGCCATTGCACCTATTTGACCAGTTCCAGAAAAAAGGTCCAAGAAGCTCAAACCTCTTATATCTCCTAACATATTAAAGACTGCATACTTAACTAAGGAAGATGTGGGTCTAAGTGAATGTTTTTTACTTGATTTTTTCATAAAGTTTATTATAATTTATGTTTTCATTTAAAAGGAGGTGTTATTATGCAAAGGCTCTTTAGCCTACTAAAAAACTTTGATAAGGAGGAAAGGAAATGGCAAAGACCCTCGGACTGCATATCCTAGCTGACCTTTATGGTGTGAACCCCGATCTTATAGACCGGGTAGAAGATATCAGGCACCTACTGGAAAGTGCCGTAAAGGTAGCCGACCTTACAAAAATATCCTCTCACTACTATCAGTTCCAACCTCATGGAGCTACAGGAGTTGTGCTTTTGGCAGAATCACACATCTCTATCCATACGTGGCCCGAGCATGGTTTAGCTACGGTGGACGTATACACTTGCGGAGATCCATACAAAGCATACAGAGCGATGGACTATATAATATCTACACTTGAACCTACCAGAATAGATAAACAAGTTCACGAGAGAGGGCATGTAGGGAAGTCTGAAGGGTCCGACGTACGAAGTATCCTTTTGGGAATCTAACAAAAAACTTTTGCATTTTATTAACTAAATAAGGTACAATTAAAATCGTACAAAAACCTTATGGAGGTGTTGAGATGAAAAAGCTTCTACTAGCAGGGGGTGTTTTTTTGGGTGGTGTGCTTGCGGCTAACGCGCAAGAACTAAAAGACCCATGCGGTAGCCCCAAGGAATTCTATTCCAAGTACATGTTAGACAAGTGTTACAAAGTCTACTTTGACGCTATATCTGAAGCTAGGAAGAAAGCCGACGAAGCCAATACCAAAGCGTCAAACGCTCTGGATAAAGCTTCGAGATTAGAAGCTATAATTAACGATCACGAAAACAGAATCAGACAGCTAGAAAGAAGGCCTGTTACAACGCCTGAGCCTAGGAGAGAGGAACCTAAAAGACAGGAAGGTGTAGGTGTATACAAATGGCAGCTAGAGGAAATAGGTACGATTAGGTTCGACTTCGATAGGTTTGACATTCGCAGGGATCAAGTCAATATATTAGATCAAATAGCAAACAAGGCAAAAGAAAGCGGTGGAGAAATTTTAGTAGTTGGTTTTGCGGATAGAGTAGGTACCTCAAGGTACAACTTTAATCTATCTATGTGGAGAGCTCAGAGGGTTGCAAGTGAGTTAGCCAGACGCGGTGTAGACATAGGCAAAATGAATATAGCAGCTTACGGTAAAGAGGTTTATGATCTTTTAGATCCTAATAACCGTGGAAACCAAAGAGTCGTAAAGGTATACATAAAGAAGTAGTTTTTGGGGTCTCCCCCTTTTTAATTTAAAATTTGCGATTTTGTATTTCTTCCTTTTGTGTGTGCGTTTGAATATACTATCATCCTTCTTATACAATCACGTTAATTTAATTTGGATGCTAGATTATTGCTAAATTCGCGGTGAGTGATATTTAAGTATGCTTTAGGTCATAAAATTTTGCATATGTTCGCTTCTTATCTTAAAATAAGAATGCCATGAAGATCAAAAAAGTAGACAGAAGGGCTGTACTTAGTTTAATTGAGTCCGTACTTTTTGTTGATTTTATAAAAGGCCTTTCCGTAACGATGAAGAACCTTCTAAAAAGGCCGATAACTACCAATTATCCCGTAGAAAAACTCACTCCGCCTATACGCTACAGAGGAGCTCACGGACATTTTGTATGGGATGGTAGCGAACCCATGTCCTTAAAAGCCATAGAGAAGTTTATGTCCTTTGAAAAGGGTAAAAGTAGATGCGTAGCGTGCTATATGTGTCAAACAGCCTGTCCTATGCCTACACTTTTTAGAATAGAAGCCGTCCAATTACCAAATGGAAGTAAAAAAGTGGTAAGGTTCGATATGAACTTATTGAACTGCCTATTTTGTGGACTCTGTGTAGATGCTTGCCCAGTGGGATGTCTTACAATGACTGATCTGTATGAACTTGCCAACTATTCACGAAGAGATGCAGTTTTAAACATAGAAAACTTAGAAGCCAATTCAATAGATTGGAAGAAAAGGAGAGGAAATGAACCCGATAGAATTTGGATAGATGATGAGCACAGGAAAAAACTCTGGGGGAACATACAGTGGAATGGATAATTTTTTCATTTCTCGCCGTATGGTTGATAGCTTCTGCGTTGGGGACTGTTTTTCTTAAAAACCCTGTGCACGTTATCCTTTCCTTTTTATCTGTGATACTAGCCACAGCTGGTATATTCTTACATTTAGAAGCTGAACTGTTAGCGGGACTCCAGCTTATAATTTACGCTGTTGCCATTGTTGTGTTTTACGTTCTGGTAATTACTACAGTCCCTTGGGAAAGAGTGAAAAAGTTCGAAGGTGTGTATAAAAAGGAGTTAATTTTATCCTTACCAATCTTGCTTGTTAGTTTTTTATCTATATCTTATCTAGTTTTTAGAGGGAAGCTCGAGCATAACTTAAATTTAGCTACATCAAACAATGTCAAGGATGTAGGTAAAAGCTTGTTTACTCAGTATCTTCTGCCATTCGAAATAGCATCTGTTATACTTTTAGTAGCAATGATTGGAGCCATCATTCTTGGGAGGAAAGAAGATTGAGTATAAGTTTAGCTTATATTCTCTTAAGCATTTTCTTATTTCTACTTGGCCTTTTAGGTGTTATTATAAGGAAGAACTTGATAACTATGCTGGTAAGCACTGAACTGATGCTAAATTCCGCAAATATTGTTCTCGTGAGTATTGATCATATAATGAGAGGTGTCGAAGGACAGGTGTTTGCCCTTTTTGTTCTTACCATAGCCGCTGCAGAAGTGGCAATAGGACTTGGTTTAGTTGTAGCTCTATTTAGATTGAAAGGCTACGAAAGTTCTTCCGAAATAACGCACCTAAGAGGTTAAGTTATGGAGAGCCTAATAGTAATACTGTCACCACTAACAGCATTTTTAATCATAGCCTTATTTGGAAGAAAAATAGGAGACCTGGCATCAGCTATCATCTGCATTCTGGGTGGTGCTT
>JBEPZA010000085.1:0-3792 GCA_041641075.1 Aquificaceae bacterium
ATAAACTGGCAAGTAAAGCCCGGTGTAGGAGCTTTGGCGGGATGGAGAGGTAAAAATGGAGATAAGCACTTTGTAGGTGAGCCAAACCCCAATCAACTGGAGATGTACATAAAGAACAAGGGATTTTTCTATTACAAGCTTCCAGAAAATATGAGATACTACAGACACGTCAACAAAGATTACCTTGAGTGGGCTCACAGTGTAGGCTTTGTTAAAAAAGTATCACCTATCATTTTTAACTTCTATCTGGAAGCTTTGCAAACCTTTAGGCTTGCAGGTCAAGGGCTTTGGGAAGGCAAAAATCAACCTCCAAACGATCCCATTCTCAGAGAAAGACTCGTAAATTACTTTGATCCTCTACCTTTCTGGTATCCACCTTTTGAAGAGGAAGTGAGCGGTGAAGAATATCCACTTTACGCTTTCACTCAAAGACCCATGTGGATGTATCACTCTTGGGACTCTCAAAACGCATGGCTAAGGCAGATTTCCAGCAGAAACTACCTTTACATAAATCCAAAAACAGCACAAAAGTTAGGTATTAAACACTTGGATTGGATTTGGGTAGAGTCAAGAGTAGGAAAAGTCAAGTGTCAAGCTTTCTTGACAAACACAACAGAACCTAACTCTGTTTGGACGTGGAACGCCATAGGCAAAATGAGCGGTGCTTGGGGACTAAAGCCGGATGCAGATGAAGCTACCGAAGGGTTCTTGCTCAACCACGTAGTGCCTCATAGCATCAAGCTTGGAACCAAGGAGATCTACTACGGTGACCCCATAACTGGACACTTGGCATGGTTTGACACAAAGGTTAAAGTCTACAAAGCTCAGGACCAAACACCAACTACAAGCCCACAATTTAGTGTAAAGCCATTACCTTACATAGAAGAGCGATGGAAAGAGCTCAAGGTTTTAAGATATAAACCATAAGGAGGTTAAAGCTATGGCTCAGCTTGCCCTTGTTATAGATCTAAACACGTGTGTAGGTTGTCATGCCTGTGCCACAAACTGTAAAGAGTGGAACACTCAGGCATCCTTTGGACCTCTCTCTGACTTTGACCCATACGGAAGATCACCCGAAGGTGTCTGGTATAACAGAATAATGAGCTATGAGATTGGAGAGTTTCCAGATACTCAGGTTTTCCATCTTCCCAAGTCTTGTTTGCACTGTCAGGATGCTCCATGTGTCCCCGTTTGCCCTACAGGTGCAAGCTACAAAAGAGAGCAAGACGGAATAGTGCTTGTAAACTACGATGACTGTATAGGTTGTAAACTATGTTCCTGGTCATGTCCTTACGGATGTAGGGAGTTTGATGAAGCGGACAAAGTTATGAAAAAATGCACCCTTTGTATAGACAGGATATACGACGAATCTTTGCCACCTGAGCACAGAAAGCCAGCTTGCGTTTTAACATGTCCTGCAAAGGCAAGATTTTTCGGAGATATTGAAGATCCCAATAGCGAAGTATACAAAGTTATAAAGGAAAGAAACGGATTTGTGCTATTTTCACAAGCTGCCACAAATCCAGGTAACCATTACCTACCAAAGACTGAAACAAAAGTGCACGTAGATGACCACATCTTGAGACCAGACAACCCCCTCTTTCTTGAGGTATTAAGAAGACATCACAAAGGAGGTTAAAAAATGCACCCACCAATGTCGCTAATATGGTTCTTCTTGACCGCTGGCATATCCATAGGGCTCTTTTCCTTTACGTATATTATGGAATTTTTAACTTTGTTTGGGAAGAATACTGCTCTTCCTTCTCAAATGCTTTTTGTGTCGTTGATACTGTCTTTGGTTCTCATAGGTCTTGGTGCTGTAGGTGCAAGCTTCCACCTTGGACACAAACTCAGAGCGTGGAAAGCAATAAAAAGGTTCCACACATCGTGGCTCTCCAGAGAAGCGGTATTTAGCGGAGCATACGGTTTTATGTTATTTGTTTACATCTTGCTCAAATACTTTAACGTAGGTCCCTTTTGGGAACACTTGGTTGGAATAATAACCTTTGTTTTAGGATGGCTCAGTGCCTTCTCAACCGCTATGATATACGCTTCTAACAAGTTCGTTTTGGAGTGGAACACATCCATAACCGTGCTTTATTACCTTAATATGTACCTTATGCTTGGCTCTTCGGCATTTCTGGCTCTTACATACCACTACAGACCCGAGTTCATAGGAACTTACTTATTTTTGACCTTCTTATTTCTTAGCTTAGGCTTGGCTTTCCGTCTTGCTTTCAATATTAGACAGTTTTACATAAGCAGACCTACACTAAACGAAGCCTTAAACATAGCCCACAACAGACCCATAAGAGTCCTGGATACTGGCACAACCACAAAGAATTACTGCACAGAAGAGTTTTATTACAGTAAAGGTAAGGAAATTTTGGGCTCCATCTTACCCGTATCTTATCTGCTAACTTTTGTAATACCGCTGTTTTTTGTCCTATATTCCTGGATAACAGGACAGTATTTATATGTATTCTACGCAATAACTTTTGCCTCTGTGCTAATAGGTAGCGCATTGGAAAGGTGGTGCTTCTTTGTAGAAGGAAACCACGTCCAGAATCTCTTCTATGGTCTTTATCCTGAGGAAGGCTACAGACTAAGAAAAGGATACATGGAAAGAAAACAAACACGTATAAGCCTTTATAATAAGTAACCATGAAAGCGAAGTTTGGAGTTTTGACTATATCGGACAGAGCAAGCAAAGGTGAGTATGAAGATGTAAGTGGTAAATACATAATAGAGTATTTACAAGAGGTTGTTTCAAGCCCCTTTGAGATAATTTACAAAGTGGTGCCTGATGAAAAGGAAATAATAGAAAACACCTTGATTTATATGGTAGATGTGGAGAAATGTTGCTTAGTTCTCACAACTGGTGGCACGGGACCCGCCCCAAGGGATGTCACACCTGAGGCTATGAAAAGTGTGTGTGAAAAGGAACTGCCAGGATTTGGAGAGCTAATGAGACAAGTGTCCCTCAAGCAAGTGCCGACCGCTATTCTTTCCCGTCAGACAGCTTGTATAAGAAAAAGTGCCTTAATTGTTAATCTACCCGGTAAACCTCAATCCATAAAGCTCTGCTTGGATGCGGTATTTCCCGCTATTCCATACTGCATTGACCTGATAGGTGGACCTTATATAACAACCCATGAAGATAAGATAAAAGCTTTTAGACCTAGTAAATAACGAACAAAAAAGCATTTAACATGCACAAACACTCTACACACCAAAAATCAGGTAATCATACAGTAATCCTGTAAGTGTGGACAAAAAGAACCATGCAATAACATACAGAGTAACAACTTTCTTCGGTAAAAAACTCAGCACCCCAACTATAGTAGGTAAACATATACCACTACTGGCAAGCATGAAGGTAATTGCATTCCCTTGTGAAAAACCAATATCAAGCAAAGCTTTAGCTATAGGCACATCCTCGCCAGAACACACGTATATAGGAATTGATACCAAGGATATTAATGGATAGGAAAAAACAGTTTTCGATATGTAAGCTACCCATGTTGAAGGCACGACCGCCTTTATAAAAGATGCAATAACTAATCCTATGATGACATACTTTCCTGTTAAACTTAGGGTGCTTAGAAAATTACTAAAAAACAGGTGTATCTTGTTCTGAGTAGACCTGTTGGAATACATTCCTAAGGGAATTTGACTTGGTTTCTTAAAGAAGAGATGAACAACGTAAGCGGTAACTATAGCAAACACAAAAGTAAAAAACACTCTAAAGATGCTAATATTTAACCCAAACAATCCGTAGGTAAGAACCAC
>JBEPZA010000086.1:0-3752 GCA_041641075.1 Aquificaceae bacterium
TGACAGCAGATACTAGATATTTTTCATTTTTTAGTGCAGTTTCCTTTTCTATCATAGATGCTATAGTTACCCATGTTTCTAGAGTCATATTATTTTGTTTAACCTCTTCCCTGAGTTTCTGAGTTTTCCTAAGAAAGTTCTTATGCATAGTGTCTATGACTCTTATAGGATGTGTCTTTTTTGAAAAAAAGTAAGTATCTGGGAAAAGGAAGCCTTCCATTGTATGTGTGTTGAGTCCATACCTTTTGGCAGTTTGTGGATTATTTGCGTATTTTAGAAAATCTTCCTTCGAACAAATACCGTAGTTCTCTAATACATTAGCTATATCGTACAAGTCGTATCCTTCAGGTATGGTTATTCTGTAGAGTTTTTTTTCACCACGGGCTATCTTGAAATAGACGTCCCAAGGGAAGACTGTGCCGTCGAATTCATACTCTCCGGCTTCTAACTTTTTCTTGAAAAGAAGGTGCAAAGTCAGAAATGATATGGGATTTCTTATTATGCCCTCCTTGTACAGCTTTGTTGCTATATTAATGCTAGATAAGCCATAATCAATCTCTACATCTTTTTTGTTAGGAAATGTCGGAAAGAATGCGTAAATAATAAAAATGAAAATTATCAATATAGCAAGGAAAAAAATATAAACTCGTTGTTTCATATGGCTTCAAGATACTCACTAAGTATTATAAAAGCTGAAATGCTATCTTTGTATTCCCTTTTCTTCCTCCAGTTGTACGCTTCTAGGTATCTGTAAGCTTCTTGAGTTGTAAATCTTTCGTCCCAGAAAACGATTTCTACAGTATCCGGTAGAATAGATCTTAGGTTTTTTGCAAACTCTCTTACTTCCTTTGCCCTCTGTCCTTCGTTCCCCCTTAGAGTTAGCGGTAAGCCTATTACAATCTTAGTTATCCCGTATTCGTTTACGAGATGGACAATGTTTTTTTGTGCTAAGTTGTTATTTGGTATTGATCTGAAAGGAGTGACTAGCTTTAGGTTTTCGTCTCCCAAAGCTAGCCCTATTTTTTTCCTACCGTAGTCTATACCTAGTAATTTCAATTAGTCCTAAAGTTTACTACCTTGTAAAGTAGGCAGAATCCTATTATAGAGGTTGCTATGAATACAACCCCTATTACACCAAGGATCCAGAAAGCTCCACCCTTGGTGAAAGCAAGGTAGAGAAATGCAATACCAAGAATTATTCTTATGGCTCTATCCCACATTGCCATATTCTTTTCCATGACACAACCTCCTTCGAATTAAGGTTCTTTTTTATAATTTAGGTAAATTTTTCTTTTATACAAGCTCTTATAAAATCCTTAAACAATGGGTGAGGCTCAAAGGGTTTACTTTTAAACTCAGGGTGAAATTGGCATCCTATGTACCAAGGATGATCCCTTAGTTCCATTATCTCTACTAGTTTACCATCGGGCGACAGACCAGAAAATACCATTCCCTTCTCCTCGAATACCTTTCTATATGCATTGTTAAACTCGTATCTGTGTCTGTGCCTTTCGTATATTACTCGCTCGTTGTAGATATTTCTTACCTTTGTCCCATCTAATAAAACGCATGGATAAGAACCTAGCCTCATAGTGCCCCCTAGTTTAGTTTGATTTTTTTGACTTTCCATTATATCTATCACAGGATGAAGAGTGTTGGGGTTAAATTCTGTAGAATTAGCTTCTTTTAGTCCTAGGACATTCCGTGCAAACTCAACGCTCATAAGTTGCATGCCTAAACATATGCCAAAGGTGGGTTTTTGGTGTATGCGGCCAAACTTCAAGGCTTCAATTTTCCCGTCTATACCTCTTTCACCAAAGCCACCAGGAACCAATATACCAGCTACATCTTCAAGATCTTTTTCATTAAATTCTTCAGAATTTATCCATTTTATGCTAACCTTTATGTTGTTAGCTATTGCTCCGTGCAGAAGGGCTTCGGATATGCTTTTGTATGCATCTTTGAGACCTACATACTTACCAACAACGCCTATAGTTATTACTTCTCTAGCGTTCTTTAAAACATAACCAATTTTTGTCCATTTAGATTCGTAATCTCTGTAGTCTAGGCCAAGTTTTTTGGCTATTATTTTGTCTAGGCCTTGCTCTTTAAAAAGTAACGGAAGTTCGTATACATACTCTACGTCAACAGCAGATATTACAGAGTTTTTGTCTACATTGGAAAAGAGGGCTATTTTTTCTTTTATACCTTCCGGCAAAGGTTGTTCGGATCTACAAACTATAATGTCTGGTTGAATTCCTATAGCTCTGAGCTCTTTTACCGAGTGTTGAGTGGGCTTTGTTTTTAACTCTCCTGTTGTTTTAATGTAAGGTACGTAGGTTACATGTATAAACAGTGCATTTTCTTTGCCTAATTCTATACCTAGCTGTCTCGCCGCTTCCAAAAAGGGCAGACTCTCTATATCACCAACTGTTCCACCAATCTCTACAAATACTATATCGTTATCCTTTTCTACACGTCTTATACTTGCTTTTATCTCATCCGTAACGTGAGGTATAACCTGGACAGTGATTCCAAGGTACTCCCCTCTCCTCTCCTTCTCTATGACACTATAGTAAACCTTGCCAGAAGTAACATTGTTATCTTTTGTCATCTGTGCTAATGTAAAACGCTCGTAATGTCCCAAATCCAAATCTGTTTCCGCTCCATCCTCTGTAACATAAACCTCCCCGTGCTGATATGGATTCATAGTTCCAGGGTCTACATTAAGGTATGGGTCAAGCTTTTGCAATGTTACTTTATAACCCATTTCCTCTAGCAAGCTAGCTATAGAAGCTGATGTGACACCTTTCCCTAAGGAAGATATAACTCCACCTGTTATAAATATGTATTTTGCCATGGAATTTATATTTTAAGTGAAAGCTGTAAAGTATAGCCTCTAGGAGATTACCGTAATACCAAAACTATTGGAGAAATTAGTATTATCTGGGTATTACACCTATACATTTGTGGAATGCATAGTTTATTATTGGAACAAAACATACCTTAAAATAATCCACTATGAAAAAAAGTGCATTGTTTTTACTGTTTATGGGATTAATTGTTATAACTTTTTCGTGTACTTCAACAAAGACTCAATCTTCAAAAGAAAGCGAATCTCAAAGAGGAGAGCTCTGTATAGTAGAAAAAGTTATAGATGGAGATACTTTTGAATGTTACTTGGAAAACAGTGGAAGCGTTAGAGTTAGACTTATTGGTGTAGATACACCAGAAACCAGATATAACCAAAAGCTAGAAAGAGACGCAAGAAGGAGCGGTAGAGACGCAGAAGAGATAATAAAAATGGGCAAGAAAGCAAAAGAGTTTACCCAAACTCTGATACCTAAAAATTCAAAGGTTTACCTTGAGCTTGATGTTCAGAGAGTAGATAGGTACGGCAGGATTTTGGCTTATGTGTGGCTCGAAGATGGAAGAATGTTAAATAAAGTTTTGTTAGAGGAGGGATACGCACAAGTTTACACCATACCCCCAAATGTTAAGTATGAAAAGGAATTCTTAGAAGCCCAAAGGAAAGCACGTCAAGAAAAGAAAGGTCTATGGAAGGAGTTTTAGGATATAATTTTTAAGGTGATTCCAAGATATACAAGGGAAGAAATTGCTTATGTATGGTCTGACATCAACAAATTTAACTTATGGCTAAAAGTTGAGATTGCTGTATGCAAAGCGTGGACTAAGCTTGGGAAAATCCCAAAAGAAGCATTAGAGCATATCCAAAGTAAAGCTTTTGTAAA
>JBEPZA010000087.1:0-3746 GCA_041641075.1 Aquificaceae bacterium
CATGGGAAGGTCTTAGATAGAGTGTGGAGAGTGCAAAAGCACTTGTTTGCGCAAGAGGCTCTTACCTATAAAGGTGGGAGTATTTCACTCACCACATCTTAAAACTTTAGCTTCTACTTCTACGACTCCCTCTTTTAGCATATCCAAGCGCTGTGCTGCCGCATAGGATAGATCCAAAATCCTCTCTGGCTTTAGTGGACCTCTGTCTATTACCTTTACCTCTACCTCTTTTCCATTTTTTAGGTTTTTGACTCTTAGTAGTGTTCCCAAAGGTAAATCCCTACTTGCTACATAGAAACCGTACATATCGTATACTTGCCCGTAAGAGGAATACCTACCATGGTAAGGCTCACCATACCAGCTAGCATATCCTCTTATGTAAGGAGGACATGTAGTTATACCATCAATTCCACACCTTAAAATTTCCAGCTTTGCTTTTGCAGGAGCTTTGCCTAAAAGGCTTGAGTATTTATCAGGAACACAAACTCCATTTATGTTGTTGTCTCTGTATACAGCTATAGTTATGCCTTTTCCTGTTTCAAGGTTGGTTATCTTTACTTTACTCCCAGTTTGCACCAAATTAGAGTAAGCTTTGTTGGTGCTACAGTAACGCAGTATGGTGTAAATGGGACTTTCACACTTTACATGTAACCTTTCGTCTTGCTTGGTGTAGGAAATATCCCTAACGGTTACGGAACACCCACTTATCAAAAAAATGAAAACAAGGAATAATTTTATCATCTTTAAATATTATTCTATGAAGGTAATTTTTTTAGAGGAAGGTTCTGACCTTGATGCTCTATCTTCTGCATACGGAGCTCTTCTCTTATTTGATGATGCTTATCTTTTTAAACCTAACCACCTTTCTAAAAAGGCAAGTGAAGTTTTTAAAATCTTCAAAAATAAATTTCGTGTAATAGAGGAGTTGCCAGACAAGTTTGACATAATTCTAACAGACCATCACAATTTAGAAGATTATAAAAAGCTATACAACGAAAGAATAAAAGAAGTATACGTATACGATCACCATCCTAAACCAATAGAAGGCTTCAAGGGAATTATAGATAAAGTAGGGAGTGCTACGACTTTGGTTGTTGAAGAACTAATTAAACACAATAAAGACATAGATAGTGAGTCAGCTACATTGTTAGCCTTAGGAATATATGAGGATACTGGATTTTTGACCTATGAAGGTACTACACCTAGAGACCTTGAAGCACTTAAGTGGTTACTGGAAAAAGGAGCAAGCTTGAGGTTAATAAGGCAGATACTTCACGAAACCTTTAGCAAAGAAGGTATAGAATTTTTAGCTAAGCATCTACTATCTATAGAAACCATCTTTATAGATGAAAAGATAGTAAGTATAGTGGTTATACGTGCTGAAGAGTATGAACCTAGTGTTTTACAGATTGTTTATGAATTAAAAGAGGTGAAAAACTCTGATGCTTTTTTTGTAATAGTCAATGCTGGACTTAAAACTTATCTCTTTGGAAGGAGTTTAAAGGGTGTTTTTGATGTATCTAAGGTATTGGAGATTTTAGGTGGTGGTGGGCACGAGTTTGCAAGCGCTATAAAGCTGGAAGGTGTATCGGTAGAAAGGCTTAGATCTGTGTTGGTTGCTCTCCTAAAAGGGGAAAAGGTAAAGCTCTATGTAAAGCAAATAATGACAAGCCCGCCTTTTGTTTTACATAAGGATATCAGTGTAGAGAATGCTATAAATGAGCTTTCACAGAGAAATTTCGCAGGCTGTCCCGTCATAGATGACCAAGGTAGAGTAGTAGGTATAGTTTACAAGAAAAACTTGCTAAAAGTTCCTAAGAAATTCTCGGCAGAACCGATAGAAAAATTCATGATAACAGAGTTTCATATTTTAGAAGAAAACGACCTTATTTGGAAAGCGGAAGAGATTCTCTCTAAATTTGGTGAGAAGCTTATTCCTGTTGTGAATTCACAGGAAATACCCATAGGTGTAGTAACACGCATGGACATTATTCAAACCATTAGAGGTCAGCATGCCCAACTTCTAAAGCACGAGAGAAAAGTAAAAATACCTAGTGGCATACTTCCCATAGCTAAAGAAGTAGGACAAATAGCCAAAGAGCTCGGATACAAAGCTTACATAATAGGTGGTGTAGTAAGAGATATACTCTTAGGTAGAAACATATACGATTTAGACTTTGTAGTAGAAGGAGACGCAATAGAAGTAGCAAAAAAGCTTTCTCAAAAGCACAATGTTAGTTTACATCCTTTCAAAGAATTTTCTACAGCGCATTTAAAAATAGGAAATATGAAAATAGAGTTTGCAACTACAAGAAGAGAAACTTATTCCCATCCTGGCGCCTATCCATCGGTGGAGTATGCAAGTCTCAAAGAAGATGTAATAAGACGAGACTTTACCATAAATGCCATGGCTATCTCTGTAAACGAAGAAGATTTTGGAATGCTAATTGATTACTTTGGTGGATATAGAGATCTAAAAGACAGACTTATAAGAGTCCTTCATCCACTAAGTTTTGTAGAAGACCCAGTAAGAATACTAAGAGCTTTAAGGTTTGCAGGAAAGTTAGGATTTAAACTATCCAGAGGAACTGAAAAACTACTGAAGCAAGCTATACCTTTCATACAAAATGCTCCAAAAGGGAGAATACTAAATGAACTAAAACTTGCTTTTATGGAAGAGAAAGTCTTGGAAATATTGGAATTATATAGAAAATATCACGTGCTTGAAGAAATAATTCCAGATTTCCTATGGAGCGATGACACACAAGAGAGACTTATAAGACTAAAGCAATTAATAAATTGGCATAAAATAGCTTTTCCCAAGGAAGTAATTGATTACGGATGGTTATACTTGATAGTTATATTACTAAAAAGTGAGCATGGAGATCGTATACTCTCGGATATGAGCGCTCCTGCCTGGTCAAAAGACGCTTATAGAATGATAAAAGACAATTTGCACAAAGTAAAAAGCGAACTCAAAAAAACTCAAAAAAACTCTGAAATTTACCAAATCCTCAAAGGTAAACCTTTGGCTGTGCTTTTGATTCTTATGACTTATGATGAAATTATAGATAAGGTTAAGCTTTATATGGAGAAATTGAGATACGTAAAGGTGGATGTGGAGAAGTTTAAACACCTAAAGGGTAAAGAACTTGGAGTTGCTATAGAGGAAGAAAAGAAAAGAATTATGGACACTCTCATATGACCCTCAGATAGGTCCTGTGAGCCCTTCCTACCAAATCTTTAAACTTCTCTACGCCTTTTTGTTTCATGTAGCTTTCTATACCTTCAACAATCCCTAAAGGTGCGTCTGGTTCAAAAAAGTTAGCTGTTCCTACCTGGATAGCGCAAGCGCCCGCTAAAACATGCTCCAAAGCGGAATTGGTATCGTAAATCCCACCAACACCTATTATAGGCACATCCGAGCCAAACTTTTCGTATACCTCCCAAACCATTCTCACAGCTATTGGAAGTATAGCAGGTCCAGAAAGTCCCCCCGTTTTTGTAAAGAGCTCTGGTTTTTCTTCCCATACGTTTATCTTCATTCCCATTATGGTATTTATAAGAACAAGTCCATCTGTTCCGTTGTCAATGCAAACCTGTGCAAACTTGGTTATGTCCCCAGTATTTGGTGAAAGCTTAACAAGCAAGGGTTTTTTAATCTTTGTCTTTATCTTGTTTACAAGTTTCCCCAGCGTATCCAAATCGTGCCCAAAAGCTATTCCACCTTTTTTTACGTTGGGACA
>JBEPZA010000088.1:0-3702 GCA_041641075.1 Aquificaceae bacterium
TTCTGAAAAGCCAACACTATCTTTTGATGATATAAACTTTTTAACTATGTCTCTTTCTGTGGGTTTTATGTATGCAGGGGGAGACGTGGTTTACGGAAACTCAAGCGCAAGTCTTTTTGTGAGGTCTCGCATAGATCGAGACAGAGGTTCAATACACTTTGATAGCCTTAGTGAAGATGATCTAAAAAAACTGGAAGTCATACTTTTTAGTAGGTATAATATTCCTAAGGAGGAAGGAGAAAAAGTAGGGAAAATATGGATACCAAAGGAGAGGCTCTAAGGCTAAGCAAAGAAGTAATAAGGGAGTTACTCGAAAGTGGTACGAGACTGGATGAATACTACAGAAAGTTTAGGGAATTGAGGGTTCTTGAGGATGATCCATCCTTTCAGACAGCAATAATGCAGGTAGAACATGCCTTTTTTATGTATGTGCAATCTGTTAATATTCTTAAAGAACACTTAAAGCTTTTGGATGTTGCAGCAAGAAAGACGGAGATAACATAATGGGATTGACCTTTTTAGTTTTTGATAAAAGAAGAAAGTATACCTCAATTATAGGGGACATACTAGATATTACTGGACATAAACTTCTCGTGGCACTCAATGAAGAGAAAGTGAAAGAACTTGTCTCAAAAGTTCCTGTCGATATTATCCTTCTAGAGTTCGAAGATATAGAAGTATGGTTGGATAACTTAGAGAGGAGTAATTATGCAAAGCCCATATTCTTTTTACAGGATTACCAACAAGTAGAAGAACTTGTGAGGTGTGGATTTAGTGAAAAGAACTTTGCAGTGTTGCCTTTCAATCCGCTGGATCTGTTGTCCAATGCGGTTTTTATCAGTAAAGATATGAGCCAAGTTTTAAGTAAAGGTTTCATAAATACCTTGCTAGATGTGCTTAGGCATAAATTATCCGTGAACGTAGTAATAGACAATAAGTGTACTGTCAGTATCAAAAACGGGACCATTAGAGGTTACACATGCTCTGATGAAGATCTAATAAGTGCAGTGTCTGGCGTGGAGCCTTCCATTGAAATTTCACCCTACCAAGAAGGACTGATTGTGCAACAAACTGTGAAGAGTAATGTTGATTTATTCCGTTTACTAACAAAGAAAAAATACGAAGAAGAGAGGGTAAAGGTAGTTTTACCCTCAATTGATGGAGAGGCTTACGCTCGACCTATTGAGTTTGTAGAAGGAATCTTTTGGATAGGATCACTTCACGAAAATGATGTGTTGCAGACAAATACCTTTCTTCGTGTGTATAAAAAAGGAAGTATAGAAATACCTATACTCATAAATGCAGGTAGTAAGAAGGAGTACACGGATATAAAAAATAGAATAGAGCAGGTTATAGGTTCTGTGAATAATTTAAAAGCCCTAATTGTGATGGGAATTTACTCTGATGACTACACAAATGCTTATAACTTTATGCAGGTAAACCCTAAGCTCTACATTATAACTACTTTGCCAATAGCTAGGGAGCTAAATAAACTAGACATTCCAATGACAAGGATAAGACTTGTAGAGTATTTTGAGAATGGAACCTTGAGGTTAGCGACGGGTGACGCTCTAAGGTTTATACACACGCCTTTTTGTCCCGATAAAGGTAGTTTTCTTATGTACGAAGAATCTACGGGTGCTTTGTTTACCGGACATCTGTTTAGTTCCTATGCAAGCGACAAGAATTTAAGTCCCGATGCGGATATAGATACACAAAGCCTAGAAATATTCCATGTGGTTAACCTTCCTAGCACCAAAGCTATACAAGACGCTATGAAAGCTATAAAGTATTTGAATGTTAAAACTATTCTTCCAAAGTATGGAAACGTCATATGGAATCCCGCAAAGGCGATAAGCGCTTTAGAGAGTGTAAAGGTGGGTGTGGATGCCATAGGAACAAAGAATGGCAATATCATCTTGGTTTTGAAGGACTTTATAGGAAGTTGTAGATTTTGGCTCAACGATAAAGAATTTGCCTCTTTCTTACAGGTTATAAGCAGGTATGTTTACGTAAGTGACGATTTAAGTGAAGTTGAGGTTTACGTAGATGCAGAATTTTTACCTTCCATACTTCTTACGAGTCTCATGTCTTTGGGGATAAAGGGTGAATTTGTGCTAAACGCATTAAAGCTCTTGTATTCAAAAGGTTTGTTAAACTTTAGTATATGATAGCCTACAGTGACTGTATCCCTTGTCTGATAAATCAGGGGCTCAATGCTGTAAGAAAGCTCAGATTGGACAAAGATATAGAAAAACAAATCGCTCTGGAAATTGCTAAGTATATCTCGAGCTTTGATAGCATAGACAAATCTCCCGCTTACTATGCCTACTACATTCAATCAATTGTTAAGAGATACACAAATTGTGAAGACCCCTTCTACGAAGTAAAAAAACTCTCGAATAAAGTAGCCTTGGAAGCTACAAAAAACATACAAAGCCTAAGCTTGGAGGATGCCCTGTTTTTGAGCGGTGCTGGCAATGCCATAGATTTTGCCATAATGAACCCTCAGGATGTATCTGAGCTGATAAAACAAATTTTCGAGATGGAAAAGGGAAAGTTCGAGATAGACAAGCTTAAGGAAAAGTTGGAAACATCACACACCATCCTGATAGTAGGAGACAACGCAGGAGAGATAGTGTTTGATAAACTTTTGGCAAAATCCATGAGGGAGCAACAAAAGAAGGTATTTTACGCAGTAAAAGGTTACCCTATACTAAATGATGTGTTGATGGATGATGCAAAAGAGGTGGGCATGGACGAGTATTGTCAGGTGATTTCCAACGGAAGCGGTAAGGTGGGCACGGATTTAAACGATTGTTCTAAGGAGTTTTTGGATGTTTTTTACGGTGTGGATGTGGTTATAAGCAAAGGGCAAGCGAATTACGAAACACTTAGCGGAGCGGACAGAGATGTATTCTTTTTGCTTACGGTTAAGTGCTTTCCTATACAAAGTGAGATAAATTCACAAAAAGGTAAGGTTTGCTTAATTTATAAGCCTTAGGGGATGTTTGTAGATAAGGTTAAAATTCACGTAAAGGCAGGTGACGGTGGAAACGGTGCTATTGCTTTTTTGAGAGAAAAATACAGACCCTTTGGTGGTCCAGCAGGCGGAGATGGTGGAAAAGGTGGGGATGTGATTTTTGTGGGAACCTCAAGAAAGCACACTCTATACGACTTTAATTTTAAAGTGCACTTTAGAGCCCAAAATGGAGAGCACGGAAAAGGAAAAAACCAACATGGAAAGGATGGAGAGGATCTCATAATAGAGGTTCCTTTGGGGACTGTGGTAAAGATAATACAGGGCAAGGATGAAAAGGTTATATGCGATATTGTAGAAGAGGGTCAAAGATGCGTTGTTGCAAGAGGTGGAAGGGGAGGCAGAGGAAACGCTCACTTTGCCACATCGGTAAATCAAGCACCAAGGTATGCAGAAAAGGGAGAAAAAGGACAAGAGTTTTGGGTGATTTTGGAACTAAAGCTCATAGCTCACATAGGGATTGTAGGTCTTCCTAACGCAGGGAAATCCACTCTCATTTCCAGATTGACAAAGGCTAAGCCTAAGGTAGCTGATTACCCTTTCACAACACTTTCACCTGTTTTAGGTGTGATGGAGCTGGACGAAGAAAGAAGATTGATACTTGCGGATATCCCCGGCATCATAGAAGGAGCTCACCAAGGTAAGGGTTTAGGTCACGAATT
>JBEPZA010000089.1:0-3684 GCA_041641075.1 Aquificaceae bacterium
CCATCATAGGCGATGATGTTACCGTAGGTCACAGAGTTATCATCCATGGATGTACAATAGGAAACAAAGTTTTAGTTGGTATGGGAGCTATCATAATGGATGGAGTAGTTATAGAAGATTACGTATTGATTGGTGCAGGTGCATTGGTTACACCCAACAAAAAAATACCATCGGGAGTTTTAGTTGCTGGTCTTCCTGCAAAGATAGTAAGAGACTTAAAACCTGAAGAAATCACACTTATAGAAGAATCTAGCCAAAATTACGTAAAGTATAAAAATACTTACATTGGTGTATAAGTTATAATCTTGAATATTTTGTTAGTTGGATAAAATTTATATAGGAGGATACGCATGTTTCCTACGGAAAAGAACAACAACATACAGGATGAATTTATAGAGGAGTTAAAAAGAAAAGGTGTTACTGTTACTGTGTTCCTTACACGTGGTAATAGGATAACTGGCAAAATACTAGACCACGACAAATACACTATGCTTTTAGAAGTAGAAGGAGAACCTAACTTGATATACAAGCATGCAATAAGCACTATCGTGCAAGGGAGTTAATGAGAAGCATCTTAGTGAGCATTATCAATCCAAATGAAACAAGGGAAGAGTTCATAGAGTCTTTGGAAGAACTAAAGGAACTGGTAAGAGCAGTAGATGGTAAAGTTCTGGGTTACATAACTCAAAAAAGATCTGAACCCGACGTTAGATACTATGTAGGGGCAGGTAAGGTAAAAGAAATAAAGGAAGTTTGCGAGGGTATAAATGCAGATACAGTTATTTTTGATGCCTTCCTTACACCATCGCAAGTTAGTAGCCTAGAAAAAGAAATAGGCAGAAGGGTTTTAGACAGAACAGACTTAGTTTTGGAAATCTTTTCTAGAAGGGTAAGAACTAAAACAGCAAAGCTTCAGGTGGAACTTGCCAAACTTACCCACGAATTGCCAAGACTTTATGGAAAAGGAAAGGAGCTTTCTAGACTCGGTGGTGGAGTTGGAACGAGAGGTCCTGGTGAACAAGAAGCAGAAATAAAAAGAAGATGGATTAAAAAAAGAATACAACAAATAAAAGAAGAACTAGAAGACATAAAAAGACAGAGAAGAGAACAAAGAAAAAGAAGAGAAAGGTTTGTGGATGATGTAAAGGTCATCAAAGTAGCCTTAGTTGGCTACACAAACGTGGGAAAGTCAAGCCTATTAAAAGCTATAACAGGTAGAGACACCTTCGTAGCGGACATGCTCTTTGCCACATTGGACACAAAAACCTCCACGCGCTTTATATTTCCAGATGTGAAAGTTTTAATTACAGACACAGTAGGATTTATAAGAAAACTCCCTCCAGAACTCATAGAATCCTTTAAAGCAACCCTTGAAGAGGTTCAAGAAGCCGATATCATTTTACATGTTATAGATATTTCAGACAAAAACTGGCTCGATAAAGTAAAAACTGTGCAACAGATACTTGCAGATTTGGGCGCCGACAATAAACCTGTCATATATGTTTTTAATAAAGTGGACCTTATAGTAAAAAGTGAAGAAGAAGTTAAGTACCTCACACAACCCGCATTTATGGAAAGTAGATCTGTAGTAGTATCCGCAAATAAAGGCTGGGGTATAAAAGAGCTTCTAGATACGATTGCTAAAATGGCTAAACAACTCTTAGAGGTAGGTCTATGAAAAAAGACTTAGTTATTTTAGGCGCCCAATGGGGTGACGAGGGAAAGGGGAAAATAGTAGATTTACTCTCATCATATTACGAAATAGTGGTAAGATATCAAGGTGGTAGCAATGCCGGACATACTGTGTATGTAAACAACGAAAAATTCGTACTTCACCTTCTTCCCACGGGAATACTACATACCCACACTATAGGTATGATATCCCAAGGTATGGTAGTAGATTTGGAAGTATTACTAAAAGAAATAAAAGATCTAGAGGACAGAGGAATAAAGGTTAGGAACAGACTAATACTAAGCGATAGAGCACATATAGTTCTTCCTTACCATAAAGTTTTGGATGCGCTTTTTGAGAAGAAAGGAAAGATAGGAACGACTCTCAGGGGTATAGGTCCAACCTACATGTTCAAATACGCACGGAAAGGTGTTAGATTCAGTCACTTCCAAGATAAAGAGAGTCTGTACAAGTTAATAAAAGAAAATGTAGATTTGGTTAATGGATTATGTGAAAAAATTTATTGCGAAAACCACAAGCTAGATGCAGGTGAAATTTTTGAGAAAGCACTGATACAGTATGAGCAAATAAGAGACCTAGTAAGCGATACAACTACATACCTGTTAAATACAACCAAAAGAATACTTTTTGAAGGTGCTCAAGGAACACTTTTAGATGTAGACATGGGGACATACCCCTACGTCACATCTTCCAATGCTTCAGCTTTGGGACTTTCCAACGGAACGGGGCTACCACCTAAATTCTTTAGCAACGCCTTCTTCGTAGGTATTTCTAAGGCATACACTACCAGGGTTGGAGAAGGTCCTTTCCCTACAGAACTTCACGATGAATATGGGCAAAAACTTAGAGACATCGGAAGAGAATACGGGTCTACAACTGGGAGACCAAGAAGATGCGGCTGGTTAGATTTGGTAGCGCTAAAGCATGCAGTAAGAGTTAATGGGCTAGATGGATTGATAATTACGAAACTTGATGTGCTAGATGCCTTTGAAAAAATAAAAGTTTGTGTGGCATATGAGTATAATGGAAAAATAACTGAGGATTTCCCAAGCTCAGACTATGTATTAAATCACGTTAAACCTATATATAAAGTATTCGATGGATGGCTCACAAACACGAAGGGTATAAAAGATCCTGATCAAATACCCCAAAAAGCTAGAGAGTACATAAACTTCATACAAGATTACCTAAAAATTCCTGTGGTGATGTTATCCTCTGGACCAGAAAGGGACGAGTACGTATGGTTGGAGAACTCTGAAGAGATTATTTATAATAATGCGTTAATATGAGAAAAAGGGAAAAGTGGGCATCTAAAATAGGTCTGATTTTTGCCGCTGCTGGAAATGCCATAGGTCTTGGAAATCTCTTGAGATTTCCTTCCAAAGTAGCTTTGTATGGTGGTGGGGCTTTTATGGTCCCTTACTTCATTGCTCTGTTCATAATAGGTCTTCCCTTGATGCTAATTGAATGGGTAATCGGTAGATATGCAGGGGCAAAAGGACACGGTTCTATGACAGGTATTTTGGGCTCTTTCTTTAATCATTCTTACTCATCTAGAGTTCTGGGTTCTTTAGGGGTTGCAATTCCCTTTCTCATAGTTACTTACTACATCTATATAGCTTCTTGGACTCTCGGTTTTGCATTCAATGCCTTAATCGGACAATTGCCCAAACCAGTAGCTACAGAGGATTACCGTCAGGCTATGCAACCTTTCCTGGAGTTCTTTAAAAGTTACACCTCTCCTTCACCACAAGCTATCATTTTTCTTGTAATTACCATAGGTATTAGCTGGTATATACTCCAAAGAGGAATAGCCAAAGGTATTGAAATACTGGCAAAGTTTGGCATCCCCACTCTACTTTTGATGGGTTTATTCTTGTCTATAGTCTCACTCACCATAAACGGAGGCAAAGGATTAGATGGTTTGAAATTTATCTATACACCTGATTTTTCAAGACTTACCGATCCCCAAGTATGGATAGAAGCTTCAG
>JBEPZA010000090.1:0-3584 GCA_041641075.1 Aquificaceae bacterium
ACTATGCCAGTTATATTTAGATTCTCTAAGTACTTATATAAACTGGAAGACAAAATATCAGATACAAAACTCATATCTAGTCTTTGTATTGCATTCGTTACAGCCATAGAAACGGTTTCGCTTAATTTCTCCTCCATCTGTCTAAGAGCTTCTGATAATACTTCTTCTGTAATTGGCTCTTTATTAACCCCCTGTAACTCTTTAGTTACATCCTCTATAAGTTCTTGTGATTCCATGGGATTTTCCTCTTCGGGTGTTATGCTAATTTCAGGTATACTTTCAACTTTTTCTTCTTCTCCTATAAGCTTTGCAAGTAAGGCTTCTATGGATATGTTATCTTCTTCTAGTTCTTGAAGTGTTGCCTCTTGATATGGTGTTTCTATTTCTGGAGTCTGAGTGGATAAATTGCTTTCCTTTACATCAGAAGACAAAATCATGATTTGCTCTACAGCTTTTTCATACTCAGCTTCTCTTGCAAATGTGTATTTGTCATATAAATCTATTTTGTCTGTATCTATAGGGAACAGGTCATCTACCAGAATCACGAAAGGTTTGGATTTTACGTATTCCTCTTTGGACAAGTCAGTAAGGATTTTCTGAGTCATACTTCCGTAAATGGCATCAAAAACAACAACGTCTGCTTCTGGAACCTTCTCTAAAATTTCCTTCTTATTTGTAGCGGATATTATATTAAAGGCATCACCTAGAGAGGAACTTAGTCTTTTGATTAACTCCACATCAAAAGTTACTACCAATACTTTCGTTCTTTTTTTGTTCGTTTCCTCTTGAAAGATTTGGTATTGACTTAAATTCAGTGTTTCTTCGATAGGTTCCTTATGTAGTTCAAAGTCATATTCTTGCATCAAAGGAATTTCTTCTTGATAGGTATGCTCTAAGCTCCCTTTAGTTACAGCGTTTACTATGTTTTGTATGCCTCCTTCTCTATCAACGAGAAGTTTTTTAGGAGTTTCTATGTTGTTTACATCTATTGGAAATAAACTATCAACTAGTATGATGTACTTGGCGTCCCTGAACTTTTGCTTATACATTTTGTTAATGTCACTTTCTGATATAGCACCTGATATGGCATCGTATATAACGATATCCACATCAGGAAAGACCGTATTTATAGCTTCTTCACCATTTTTTACAACTATGACTTCAAAGTCTTTCAATGCTTCTCTCAAATCATCTGTCAATGTTTTATCAAAAGATACGACAAGGACTTTCATACCTTTCCTCCTTTCGATATTTTATGTAATACGCTATCTATAATACTTTTTGCTTCTTCCAAGCTGTCCTTGGGTATTATTTTACTAGTAGCCAAGGTAATCCTAAGTGCCTTTAGGCGTTTTATTAGTTCGTCTTCGTACGACTGCGTTTTCTCAACAGTATTTATCGTTTCCCTTTCTTGAGGGATACGATTTTCATCTGTTTGTGATGATAAAGATGTATATATTCCTGTTAAGATGAGAAGAATGCCTGAAAGAGAGATGCCTATGGTCATAGGGTTGTTCACTATATACTCTATGTATTCAGATATACTAATGCTCTTTAAGTATAGGTTAAAGTTGTAATTGTCAACAATTTTTTGAAAATGATAGTATTTTTCTTTGTCAAATGGGAAATTTATATTCTGAGATGCATAGACCTTACCTTCGGGTGTTTTCAATATTAGGATTGTGTTTAATTTATCAGGTGTGTTTATAAGAGTTTCTCCTTCCATAGCCTTCACAAGGAAGTATCCAATACTTTCAGAACTCTTCCTTAATTTATCTTTTACGTATATTTCAAAACTTGTATAAAAGCCGAATATAGCTAAAAAAACACCAAGAATTATTAAGATAGTACTCAATAGCCCCTTTGACACTTCATCCTCCAATTGTCAAGCTCTTTATTAGCAAGGACGGAGATCCTATGTTACCGTAGAAACAAAAATCGTTGCCAACTTCTACTATATTCTTCCAAAGGTCTATTATATTCCCTCCTATTACAACACCCCTGACCTTCTTATCTAACTTACCTTTGTTGTAGACTAAGCCAGATGCGCCTAAAGAAAAATCCCCAGATATGGGGTCTACAGTATGTAATCCCATTAAGTCTAAAACTAGAAATACCTGATCGTAGTACGATATTAAATCATCAAAGTTTTTAGTTCCACTTTCTATGTATAAATTTGTTACGCCAGGTACTGGTAGAGTTTTAAAGCTTCCTCTAATCGAATTACCACCAAAACTAGCCTCAGTTTTCTTAGCTGTATATAAGCTATGAAGAAAGTTTTTAAAAATGCCCTTTTCTATAACTACCTTCTTGCTAGTTCTCACACCTTCAGCGTCTACTTCCGAAGTCATAAAGCAATTGGGAAGCGTTGCATCATCAACAATAGTTAAAATATGCGAAGCCACACTCTCACCTATTTTATCCTTTAACAACGTTTTATTCTTAATAAGTGAATCCCCCAGAAACATAGAGGAAAAAGCTTCTAAAAGCATTGCGCTAGCTTCTCTATACAAAATGACTGGCATTTGACATGTCTGAAAGGATTGCGGATTTAGCTGAGACGTGGACTTAAATACTACATCTCTTACCATGCCGTCAAAATCTAAATTATCTAAAGTTCTAGAACCTCTGTATTCGTAAGATATTGCGGAATCCTCTTCCTCTTGAGCCAAAGTAGCTATGGTAGAAACAAAGAAGCTGGTAGTGTAGTAATAGTCTAATCCTAAGGTGTTGAAATGATAGACTTCTACTATACTCTCTCTTAGAGTAGCTTTTCTAACTCCTTTTATTCTAGTATCTAACTCTTTGGCTTTCTTTTCAAGACTCAAAACTATGTGTATTTTTTCATCCAGGGGTTTGTTTATTCCTTGCTCGTCAAATATATTGGTTATATCACCCTTTAGCTCCTGGTCGTAAAAAGCGTTAGCTGAATCTGGAGGCAACAAATCGCAAGCTTGGTAAGCCTGTTCTAAGCACTCTTTTATAGATTCTTCCTTTAGATCTGTAGTATAGGCAAAGCCTATCCTATTGTCTTTTAGAACTCTGATGCCCACACCCGCTTCTTCTGATTTGGATATATTTTCTAGAGCTTCTTCTGCAGTTTCTATTGTGGTTTTCTTTACTCTCTCTGCGTATATCTCAATTTCGTAGTTAGGTTTGGCATACTTTAAAACTATATTCTTTAGCTTTTCCATTTAAGTTTCTCCAAAAACTTTTTTATATACATAATCTATATTCTCCAAAAAATTCCAAGGATTTATTATTTGTTCAAGCTCTTCTTTGGATACATACTTCATAACTTCTGCGCTTTGCTGTAAAGCTTCAATAAATGGTATACCTTCACTCCAACTTTCCATGGCAGATTTTTGAGTAAGGTCGTAAGCTCTATCTCTATCTAAACCTTTTTCCATAAGTTTTACAAGCACCTTAGAAGAAGCGTAAAGTCCATGGGAAAGTTCCATATTTTTTAACATATTTTGTTCATTGACTACTAAGCCCTTTAAAATTTCTAAAAAGAGGTTAAGCATATAATCAAGAGCTATAAAGGAATCAGGTATTACGATTCTTTCCGCTGATGAGTGTGA
>JBEPZA010000091.1:0-3506 GCA_041641075.1 Aquificaceae bacterium
TTAGCGGGCGTAGCTCAGTGGTGGAGCGGCTGCTTGCCATGCAGCAGGTCGCGGGTTCGAGTCCCGTCGCCCGCTTTTTATTTTTTAGGCGACGTGGCCGAGCGGCTAGGCGAGGGACTGCAAATCCCTTTTACGGCGGTTCGAATCCGCCCGTCGCCTGTTATCCTTATAAGAACATTTGGAGGTCAGAAATGCCAAATACAAGACAAGCGGAAAAACGCATGAGGAGAGATGCAAAAAGAAGACTACGTAACAGGTATCATCTCTCCAGAATGAGGACTTACATTAGAAACTTAAAGAAAATGGTTGAAAATAAGCAACTAGAGGACGCTATACAATTTCTACCAAAGGTTGTTAGCATTATACAACATACGGCTTCAAAGGGTGTAATTCACAAGAATGAAGCTAGCAGGAGAGTGTCAAGAGTTTACAAACTTGTAAATAAAGCTCTTCAGTCTTCTAAGAGCCAATAAGGCAAGCTCTTCCCTTAGAACGATTAAGCAGACTAAGTAGGTAAACATACCAATAGGTATAATGTAGAAAAGTGTAAAAGGACTACTATTTAGTTGTTTTAGAGCGTATATTGCGAAAATCATAACCAAAGAAGACAAGACACTTTTCGTTGATAAGTTTATAATACTAGTCAGTTTTATAATACTGTTTTTATACAAAAAGTAAATAAAGCCTACAAGCGCAGATGTTGAAGTTCCCAAAGCCAACCCTACTACTCCCATTTTTAACCAAAATGCGTAAACAAAGGCGAATAACCCCTCGGAAGCAACAGTTAAGAAGGACGCTATCATTGGTGTTTTTGTGTCTCCTTTAGCAAAGAAGGTTGCACCCAAAAGCTTTTGGAGAGAAAAAAATACAAGCCCTAGAGAGTATGCCTTAAGAACATGGCTAGCTATTGTTGCGTCTTCCTGTGTGAATTTACCTCTCATATAAAGAAGCCCTATTATTTGGTCGGACAGTACAATCAGACCAGCGGTTGCTGGAACTGAGAGCAAAAGCACAAATCTCACAGCTAGTGTTGTGTTGCTTTTGTAGTTTCCCTCTATTGACAAAGCAGAAAGCAAAGAGTTAGCCATCCCTGCAGAAATCACACCCAAAGGAAGTTGAAATACCCTATTTGCATAGTATAGATAAGAAACCGCACCAAGAGCCAGGAAAGAAGCCAAAAGAGTATCTACAAAGAAAGATAATTGAGCTATACCAAAACCTAAAAGACTTGGGACTAATCTCCTGATTAGAAGTTTAATGTCTGAACCCCATTTGAAAGACAATCCAAGGGAGATACCCTTTAGAAAGGGTATGTGAAAAAATGCTTGTAGTATACCACCTATTAGCACTCCAAGTAATAAAGAGTAGATGCCGTAGTGATGGCCAAGCAAAGCAACAATGAGAGAAAAAACTATATTAAAAATACCTTGCGCAAAAGCAGGGACAAAAAACTTTCCTTTTACGTTCAAAACAGCCATGAAGAAGGAACTTATACCTATAAAAAAGAGGTATATGAAGAACCAGCGAGCGAAAAAGACAGCTAACGGGAAATGTTCCTTGTTCTTTATTCCGGGAGCAATCAAAAGTATGATGTAACTGGCAAAAATAATACCAAGAAAAGTGATAATTAGATTGGTCAAAGTGTAAAAAGTAAAAACGGATGACAAGAAGTCCTTTTCTTTCCTTTTCTTCACATTATCAGCGTATAGCGGAATAAAGGCAGCATTGAAGCCACCCTCTCCCAAAAGTCTCCTGAAGGTATTTGGAAGGCGAAAAGCTATAAAAAAAGCATCGGTAACAGAAGAAACTCCAAATTGATACGCCAAAACAGCATCTCTTACGTAACCAAAAACTCTACTCAGCAAAGTACCAAAAGAGAAGGCTAAACTATGTCTTATTAAACCCATAAAGGATTAGAAAATTATAACCCAAGACTGGTATTTTGAGTTTTTATGTGTTATATTTGTATTCTTATATGCTTATACTGTTATATAAATTCAAGTTATAACAGTATAAAAAAGTCTTAATTGCGCATCAGAACAGTGGTGTTAAATTAAAATGTATGATGAGGACATTAGGAATAAAGCTCGCACTACTTATCCTATTATCTATAAATCTAAGCTTTGCTAATTGGTATACAAAAGCTAATGAAGGTATACAAAAAGCTAGAAAAGAAGAAAAGCTCGTTATGTTTTACTTTCACAGTAGAGGATGTTCCTATTGTCAACAGATGGAGTATGTATTTGGAGAGGATGACGTAGCAAAGCGTATGGAAAACCTAGTGGTAATTTCCCTGGACATTCACTCGAATGAAGGAAGAGATTGGGCATATAAGTTTGGCGTATTCGGAGTGCCATCGTATGTGTTCTACAATCCAAAAACCGACAGAGTAGTATCCAAGGGCTTTGGTAGCATGCCTGCAAACTCATTTATAAACTTCGTTCAAAATGCATGCAAATTATCTAACATTAAAAGTTGCTAATAAATCTTATAGGAGGTGTAGCCATGGACAGGAGAACATTTTTGGCGGCAGCCGCACTAAGCGTATTGGGGTTGACAGCAACCCCGCTAGCCCTAAAGCCATCCTTTGCATCCACAGCTCCTGAGCGTCTAGTCAAAGCGGTTAAAGAAAAGGTAGGAGTAGACCTATCTAGCATAAAGGAAACAGACAAAATTATGATTCAGGCACCTACCATAGCGGAAACTGCTACAGCTATACCTATTACTGTAGAATCTAGTATTCCTGTAGATCAAGTAGAAAAAGTATGGATTTTTGCAGATAACAATCCCGTTCCGTATGTACTAGATATGACAGTAACACCTTTAAGCGGTAAGGTATTCGTAAGCACAAGGATAAAGATGGGGTCTACCTCAAACGTAAGAGCAATTCTTAAGCTAAAGGATGGTTCATACGTGATGGCGGCCAGAGAAGTTAAGGTAACCGTCGGCGGTTGCTGATGGTTTACTCATTAGGTGCCCATTAGGGCACCTTTTACAAAGTACCAGACTCAAAGAAGAGAAAAAAGTCAAACAGAAAAATAAAGTGGTAAAATTGTAAAAATAGAAACCATATACAGGAGGTAGAAATGAGTCTAATAGGAACTGGTATACTACGCGTGCCAAAGGAAGCAAAAAAAGGTGAAGTCTTTAGGTTGCAGATGGTAATAACCCACCCAATGGAACCTGGAACAAGAAAAGACGCTCAAGGGAATCTCATCCCTGCGCACCACCTAACAAAGCTAGTGGTAAGCTACAACAACAGAGAAGTTACTACGATCAATATGGGAGGAGCACCGAGTACAAATCCGTTCTTCGCTATTACAGTTTTGGCAGATGAGTCTGGGGTAATCAAAATCGATTACGAAGACAACAAAGGTGGCAAATGGTCAAAAGATGCGGAAATAAAGGTTGTATGAAGGAGGGTGGTAAGTTATGAAAAGAGTAGTTTTTCGGTCTTTAGTGGCATTAAGTATGTTTGGTGCCATTGGCCTGGCTTCTGCTCAAGA
>JBEPZA010000092.1:0-627 GCA_041641075.1 Aquificaceae bacterium
TTATAAACCCAACTGCCCAGCACGCAAGGGATAAGTTGAAACTTTCTGGAATAGGATACCCTTTATCATCAAAGCTTAAATCAAATATTCTACTATCTCCTAACTTTGGTCTTTCATCGTATACTTTTACTTTATCAAAATCCGAGAGTTTATTAGGCACACTGAATATCTCAGTAAGTAGATCCGCATAAATTCGCGTTTCATATACACCACATTCGACTGAGTAAGACCATGTTTTACCATTTGGTACATTGCGCTCCAAGTGCTTTGAATCACTCCATGGAAAAAGGTTGTTTATCTTATCCACTAAGTAAGTAGGTTCCCTATCCTTTGGTTTAGGCTTTGATGCTTGTTGCGGTGTAAGTATTTCGTATAATTTCCAAAAATCCAATACCTTACTAAAGTAATATCTGTCTTGATTCATCTTTCTTCCTTTTCTAAAATCATTATAAGATACCTTGTCTCGTCTCTATCTCGTCTAAAATCTCCTTTACCACTGAACTTGTATCCTCGTAGTCTCTGGTTATTATCCTATGAGACAGAACGTAAGGTGCCACATACAGGACATCCTCGGGTATAACAAAATCTCTACCTCTTACGTAAGCCAGAGCTCTCGAGCAGTTCGCC
>JBEPZA010000092.1:637-1105 GCA_041641075.1 Aquificaceae bacterium
CCCAAAAGGATTTTGGGATTGTTCCTTGTAGCTTTGACAATGTTTATAATTAGCTTTCCCACTTCAGAAGATATGTAAACTCTCTTTACTTGCTCCAAGGCGGAAATTATTTCCTGAAGCTTTACAACAGGTTGTATCTTGGACAGTTTACTCAAAGGATTCTCTCCTCTGATAATTTGGAGTTCTACATCCTCCTCAGGATACCCCACAGACAACTTCATACTAAATCTATCAAGCTGGGACTCAGGAAGGGGATAAGTTCCATGCTGTTCTATGGGATTCTGGGTAGCTATCACAAAGAAAGGATAAGGAAGCTCGTAAGTTACACCATCCACACTTACATGCTTTTCCGCCATTGCTTCTAGTAAAGCGCTTTGAGTTCTGGGTGTTGCTCTGTTTATTTCATCCGCTAACACAATGTTGTTAAAAACAGGTCCAGGTTTGAAAACAAAGTCTTTTTTCAAAGGA
>JBEPZA010000092.1:1115-3492 GCA_041641075.1 Aquificaceae bacterium
CACCAGTTATATCCGATGGTAAAAGGTCGCTGGTGAACTGAATGCGTGCAAAGGAAAGCCCCAAAGCCTTAGAAAGGGAAAGAGCCAGCGTTGTTTTACCTACGCCTGGTACGTCCTCCAAAAGTAAGTGTCCTTCTGATAAGAAACAGACCAAAGAAAGTTCAACTACGCTTTCTTTGCCTTTTAAAATTTCAGAAACGACATCTATAATTTCTTGAGAATTCATATTTAAGTGGTAGAGCCTTCTTCGTCTAAATAAAAATCATCAAATATATCAGGTGGAAGAGCTTCGTTCCATCTCTTAAAGCCTGGTAGAGCTTCTATTCTATACCAAGCGGACTTGTACCATATACCTTTGGGTTCTCTCTTTACCGGTGCTATTTTTGCTGCTTTGGTTTCCCTGTGGTAGTCCCACGTGATATAGTGATTAAAATCCTGCACTATGTCAGTGATGGCAACTCCAAACTCGGTAGTCAAAGCCACTTGGAAATCTCTCCACCTAAATACTGATGAGTCTCTCAATGTTAGACCAAAGTATCCTACTCCTCCTTCTTCTTTCAAAGAAGCTATTCCTCTACCCACAAAAGCTCTAAAAGCTGGCAAAGTTTCAGGTGGGTCGGATACAAACACATCATACTTTCCAAGAATCTCCTTCGGGAAAGGATTCCTCAAGTCCCACACTATCGCCTCTGCGTTGTCTATTTTTAACTCTTTAAATATGGCATTGTCAAAATCAATTAAACGTTTGTCTATATCTATTATCAAAACACTGCGAGCTTTTCTAGTCAAAGCAATGGCCAAACCAGTTAAGTCATCCTCAGCACCCAAAACTATGATGTCTTTGTTCCTGAGGTCACCTCTTGAGTCTATAAATAGAACCCTGCTTATTGTAGTTTCTGGTGTCACAGATCCCTGATCGTAATCCCTTATGGCTTTTGGTCTGTCCTTTGTAATTTGTAAAAACTCCCTATAAAGTTCTAAGTCAGCATAAAAAGGTATACCTCTACCTTCACAAGCTGGACATGTATAATCGATATACTTTTCTATGCCAAGCTCATTGACAACGTCTAAACCTTTTTGAGTTAGTCTGATATCCTCTTGATCATCTATAAAAACCAATCCTTCTTCTATCAATACTTTTATAATTGCTGATGCAGCTGGTACAGGTAAATCTGACATATCTATTATTTCCCAAAAGTCACCACTCCTTAGAATGGCAGAAAGTACTCTCTCAACGTTCTTTTTGTATACCCTCACCTGCCCTAGCTCTCGAGCTTTGCTAGCTAGTTCCACAAGTATGCTCACTTCATCACCTCCTTCTTTGAAAACTTTTAAACTATTCTATTATAATTTACCAAATGAGATTGCAGATACTTTTAAAGGACAGTTCACAAATAGATGAAAAGATAGCTTTCCTAAAGGATTGGCAAGAGTTGTCTTATAAATTATACTCCCAACCTTATGGAGATTGCTACCTTTGGTTCTTGGAAGTGTCTGATGAGGATTTCGATAAAACTCTTGGTATTTTCCAAAGTAGAGAGGAGGCTCAAGGCGCTTTTTTGAGCGTAGCTATGGAAAATGGATGGGAAGAGATACCCAACTCTTACGCCATATACCACGCTCAGTTTGAAGGAGACAAACTCATTGCAGCGATAAAAACCGAGGAAGGTATAAGCAAATACGAGCAAACCACTTTAGAAGAACTTGCAAGAAAGCTGGCTAAGTATCCACGTATTGTGGCTCTTTCTTACGATGTGGTAACATACATAAAGGATGTATATCCAGATATAGACTTCAAGTTATATCTTGTTTCCAAAGAGCTTTCCAAGTTAGGCAAACCCTTCCCAGACACTCAAGGAAAAACCATAGAAGAAAACATAAACCTTATTGAGAAACTCCTCACAGAAGAAGGTATGCCTCCTATAAGCAAGCCAGTAGAGGACTGCGAATAAAACTTTTAGTGGCAGTCGTTTAAGAGGTGCTTGCCACTGTCTAGGTTTATAATTTCGCCCGTCATGCTTTCCACATTTAACAAAAATTCAGTTAAACTCAAAATGTCTTTTAGAGATACCTCTCTTTTGAGGGGTGTTTTGTTGATGTGTTCTATCCACTGCTCCTGTGTCATATCGTCAGCTTTTAGTGTAGGACCAAGAGCTATAGCATTTACCAAAATATGAGGTGCAAGTTCTTTCGCCAAAACCTTTACAGATGTGTGGAGGGCTCCTTTAGACAGGAAGTAAGCGGAGTAATTTCTGTAAGGTGCTCTATTGGTAGCCCAGTCACCAAAAGCCACAATTCTACCCTTTGTTTGTCCTTGGTTTTTCAACATGATTTTATACAGGTGTTTACTTAGCATCAAAAAAGCTTCTGCTGTAGG
>JBEPZA010000093.1:0-3429 GCA_041641075.1 Aquificaceae bacterium
TTACCCAATTGAAGAAAGACTTATGGATTCCTTTACCGCTTTGGCTGGCTCGGGACCTGCTTTTGTGTTTAAGTTCATATCAGGCTTAGCCATGGCTGGTGTTATGGAAGGCTTTGATTACAAAACATCCTTGGATATAGTCTTACAAACCATCGTAGGTTCGTGTCAACTTTTGGAAGAAGAAAAAACGCACCCCGATGAACTTGTTTCAAAGGTCACATCTCCAGGTGGCACCACTGTAGAAGGTATAAAGGTTCTTTTGGAGAGAGGCTTTGAAGGTATACTAATGGAATGCATACGAAAAACATCGGAAAAAGCCAAGAAACTTTAATTTTTAAACTGAGAATAAAGAATGCTCTAATTGGTGTAAAGTATTGGACACAAGAGGAAAATTGCATTACTCTAAAACAGATACACTCTGACATAGCTGTAAAAGTAGATAAACAAAGCCAAACACCAGAAGAAGGTGACGCCTTAGTTACAAGTGAACCGATAAGAATAGGTATAAAAACGGCTGATTGTGTGCCTATAATCCTTGTGGGAAACAAAGATGTAGCAGCTATACACGCTGGTTGGAGAGGACTCAAAAAAGGCATAATACAAAACACAATAAAACTCATGCAAGATAATCCTAAGGACATTTTTGCTTTTTTGGGACCGTCCGCAAAGGCGTGCTGTTATGAGGTAGACCCTTCCTTTAAGGAAGTCTTTAAGATAATCACCTTCCGTGAAGGTAAGTTCTACATGGATACTCAAAAAGAAGCCTTGATGCAATTGAGATCCGTAGGTGTTGGGAAATTTTTTGTATGGAACTCATGCACCATCTGCAACACTTCCCTTCCATCCCATAGGAGAAACCAAACTAAGGAAAGGCTTATTACCTTCGTAGAAAAATTTATAATTTAAAATGTTATGCACATACCCTTTGCTAGGAAATACAGACCAAGAAAATTTAAAGAGGTGGTTGGGCAAGAAGTCCCAAAAAAGGTGCTTTTGAATGCTGTAAAAACTGGAAAAATTGCTTCAGCTTATCTTTTTGCAGGTCCCAGGGGAAGTGGAAAAACTACGTTGGCACGTATACTAACAAAGGCTTTAAATTGTTTAAATCCTCAAGATGGTGAACCTTGCGGAGAGTGTGAAAACTGCGTAAGCATTGACAAAGGTAATTTCCCCGATCTTATGGAAATAGACGCAGCATCCAACAGAGGAATAGAAGACGTAAGAGCTATAAAGGATGCGGTCTCTTATACCCCCATAAAGGGCAAATACAAAGTATACATACTTGATGAAGCACACATGCTAACAAAGGAAGCTTTTAACGCTTTGCTTAAGACTTTGGAAGAACCACCACCCAGAACTGTATTTATACTTTGCACCACCGAATACGAAAAAATTCTTCCCACGATACTTTCCAGATGTCAAAGATTGATATTTAGCAAACACTCCGATGGAGAAATCGTATACAACCTTATGAGAATATGCAAAAGTGAGAACTTAATTTGTGAAGAAAAGGCTTTAAGAGCCATAGCATCTGTGAGTGATGGTGCAATGAGAGATGCGGTATCCCTCTTGGACCAGGCTTCAACTTATGGTGAAGGAAAGGTAACCTCAGGTGTTGTGGAAGAATTTTTAGGACTCCCAAGTCAAGACAGAGTAAGAAGCTTTATCTGGATGCTTCTTCGTTCACAGGTGGACGAAGCCTTGGAAGAAGTTAACCAGCTAGCACAAAGTGGCTTTAACTTACTCAGATTTTGGAATATGGTTGAAGAAGAATTAAGGAACATCATACTATACAAAAGTCTAAAAAACCCCCATAGAGTCATTGAGGTTGAAAACTTCCATAAAGAGTTCGAAAGCGTCCCGCTTAGCACATTACTTTACTTAGAAAAACTCGTAAATAACGCAAAGGAGCTCGCAAGAACAAGGGGTCTCCAAAGAGCCATAGAAATCGCTATAGTTAAGAGTCTCATCCTAAAGGATATCGTATACCTTACCGAGCTGATAAAGTATTTAGAGGAAGGAAAGGAAGAAACATCATCCACAAAACAAACCACACAGGAAGACCCAAGGACCAAGTTTTTCAAATCCGCTAACCTAAAAACCATAGCTTCCAGTATACTCCAAAGAGCTCCATACAAAATTGAAGGAAACAAAGTTATCTTTACCATTTCAGATAAAGACGCAAAAGTTATAGAAGCTGATAAGCTAAAATCCCAGTTTCCTTACGTGGACTTTGAAATACACACTCAATCGGAAGAAAAGGAAAACACCAAAGACTTAGAAGAAACAGCTAACCAAGTGAAAGAGATGTTCGATGCCAAAGTAATCAAGCAAGAAAAAGAGGATGAAGTCTAAGATACTTCTTGTGAAAGTTCCAAAGGAAAAAATAGGACTATTTAGTGCCTTAGTGGATGGATCTGGTAGAAACGCCATTGTTAGAACAAAGGAAAAATCCCAGGAATTAGTTTACTTGATAGCAACACCTGACACTTATCAAAACCTTCTAAGTGTATTGGAAAACATAAAAAAACACTTGGATATAAAGATTTTGGGACCTGTGGAAGAAATAGATGTCGGTTAATTCCAAAGCTTACACCTTCATAATCCTTATGGGTATTGTTAGCCTTTTTTCTGACATCACATACGAAAGCGCAAAAGGTTTAACGGGTCCTTACCTTGCTTTTTTGGGTGCTACTGCCTTTTATGTGAGTGTTATCTCTGGTTTGGGTGAGTTTTTAGGTTACACTTTAAGGCTTGTGTCTGGTTATTTATCGGATAGACTAAAGTCATACTGGGCTTTTACCTTCTTTGGTTACGCTTTAAACCTTTTGAGTGTTCCCGCTTTAGCTTTGGTCAACACGTGGCAATGGGCAAGTGCTCTAATTCTTTTGGAAAGAGTAGGAAAAGCTGTCAGGACACCTTCCAGAGATGTGCTTTTGTCTCATGCTACGCAAAGGGTAGGTCATGGCAAAGGCTTTGGAATTCACGAATTCTTGGACCAAATAGGCGCAATAGCTGGACCTTTATTTGTGTCCCTTGTTATTTACAAGTTTGGAAGCTATCAAATGGCTTTTGGTTCTTTACTGGTTCCAGCGGTGGTGGCACTGGCTACACTTTTGTTTGCCAAAAGGTTTTACACAAACAACGTGGAAGTGCATGAAAGTTCTTTGGATATAAAAAGGTTTCCTAAAGGCTTACTTTTTTACCTTTTGGCTGTTTTCCTTTTGGGTTTGAGTTTTGTTCAATTTCCACTTATTGCATACCACCAAAAAAACTTAGGCTTGGAAGGTTACTTTATCTTACTTCTTTACGCTTTTGCCATGCTTGTGGATGCAATATCCGCTGTGCTTTTTGGCTTTCTTTTCGATAAGAAAGGTTCTATCGTTCTCCCCATAGGCATAGCTATTGGTGCATTGTATTCCCTCTTTG
>JBEPZA010000094.1:0-3418 GCA_041641075.1 Aquificaceae bacterium
GGAACGCTAAACACCTTAGGGCTTGCCAAACTTAAAAGAGCTAGGTACATTTTTGCCTCTACATCGGAAGTTTACGGTTCCCCAACGGTTCATCCACAACCAGAAACCTACTGGGGCTATGTGAATCCTGTAGGACCAAGGAGCGTTTACGATGAAGCCAAGAGGTTTTCAGAAGCCCTATGTATGGCATACCACAGAGAACATGGCTTGGATGTGAGAATCCTAAGAATATTCAACACCTACGGTCCACGTATGAGGCTAAACGATGGTAGAGTGATACCTAGCTTCATTTCTCAAGCCTTAAAAGGCGAGGATTTAACCGTACACGGTGATGGCTCGCAAACCAGAAGCTTTTGCTACATAGATGACCTTGTGGAAGGTATATACAGAGCTTCCATTCTGGATGGTCTTTCGGGAGAGGTTATAAACCTTGGAAATCCCGAAGAATTTACTATACTGGATGTGGCCAAAATGGTTATATCCATAAGCAGGTCCAAATCTAAGATAATCTTTTTACCACCTAGAGAAGATGACCCTCCAAGAAGGTGCCCTGACATAACTAAAGCGAGGAAACTCTTAAACTGGGAACCCAAAGTAAAGCTAGAAGAAGGATTAAGATTGACTATAGAATACTATAAAAATAAGTTAAAGCTATGGACGCCGTAGTATTTAACGTAATTTGGCTTTTTATTCTATTGTTCTTTTTGTTTTCTCCAATATGGAAAAGAGCTATGTTAAACAGAGCCAGGGAATCCATAATAGAAAAACTGGAAGAGGAAAGAGGTAGTAGAGTTATCACGCTTATTCACCGACAAGAAAGCGTAGGATTTTTAGGAATTCCCATGTTCCGTTTTATAAACATCGAAGATTCTGAAGAAGTTTTAAGAGCAATAAGGATGACTCCTGAAGACATGCCAATAGATCTGATAATTCACACACCGGGGGGACTGGCTTTAGCTGCAACACAGATAGCTAACGCTTTGGTAAGGCACAAGGCGCCTGTTAGGGTAATCGTTCCCCATTATGCTATGTCAGGTGGAACTCTCATCGCTTTAGCTGCGGATGAGATAATAATGGATCCAAATGCGGTTCTAGGTCCTGTGGATCCTCAAATAGGTCAAATGCCCGCAGCTTCCATACTCAAAGCGGTTCAAAAAAAGGACCCTAAAGACATAGACGACCAAACCCTTATACTTGCCGACATAGCCCAAAAAGCTATAGACCAGATGGTGAATTACGTAACATGGTTGCTTAAGACCAACGGCATGGATGAAGAAAAGGCAAAAAATATAGCCTTAGAACTGGCTACAGGTAAGTTTACCCATGACTATCCCTTGACGGTGGAGTATTTGAAGTCACTGGGGCTTAATGTGTCAACGGATGTACCAAAGGATGTGTATACGCTTATGTCTTTATACCCTCAGCCAATGGGATCTCAAGTTCCTTCCGTGCAGTATATTCCTTTACCATACAGACGCTAAAAATTACACAGCCTACTTTGACTACTCTTACAGACGCCTTAACCAATGTTAACCAAACTCCTTTCCAACTAAGATATCAGAGAAGGAAGACCTATCTTACTCCATAAATTTCGTCAAGGATATCTACGCCGCACTTTATTCCTTCCAACCAATCGAAGAACTTTTCAACCATCTGTTTACCCTTTATTATAGCCCCGTGCTGAGGAGCTATTGCTTCAATGTCGTATTTCCTCACTATGCTAAGCCACTTCTTTATTGCGGCGTTAGAAGCTATATACCTTCTGTGAAAGCCCTCCATAAGTTCCACATGAGACTCAAAATCCTCTACTATTGGATATTGCTTATCTTTAAATGCAGCTGCACCTAAGTCTCCGCTAAAGAGTATCTTTGATCTTGGATCGTATATTTGAAAGTTCCCCGGTGAATGTAAAAAGTGAGCTGGAATTATTTCCAAGTAATCTCCGGAAGAAAACTGTATCCTACCTCCATTATCATCAATAGGCACTACTCTTGATATATCAAATATACCAAAGTGGGGCAAAAATCTAACCCAAAGCTTAGAGATGTAAACTTGAGCAGGACAGAGATTGAGCCAAAGTGCTATACCAGAAGATACATCCGGGTCTTGATGAGTGTAAAAGATGTACTTAATCTTATCTACGCTTATCCACCTAGAGACATTTTCAGCCACTTGTGAAAATACAGAAACACCCCCTGGGTCTAAGAGGACGCCTTCATCATTGTTAATTATCAGGTATTCATTAGTTTGTACTATACCCTCTACTTCTTTCTCCGGCCATCCAAGCCAGATAAACTTATGAGTGCCATCATTATAAAGCACTTCACCCCTTTCTATGTTTATCATAGCTATTACCTCCTTCCATAAGTATAACATAAATCATAAAGCTTGTTTGTCACCTCTTGAGAAGGAATTTCTTTCATCCTCCACAACCAATTTCCATCCTTTTTACCTGGAGTGTTCATTCTGCTTTCTTTATCGAGGTTAAGTATATCCTGCATAGGTATAATGCAGTACTTGGAAACGGACATATAGGCAACCCTTATAAGCGCAGGGGATACTTCCTCTTCCTTTAAGTTTTTAACTCCCAAGTAGTTAAAAAGTCTTTTTCTTGACTTTTCGTCCAGCTCTTCCTTGAACCAAGCTCTTATGGGCATTGTGTCATGAGTGCTTGTAGCAACTAAGGAGTTGGGAGTGTGATTGTGAGGCATGTAAGGGCTGTCATCGTCAAAAAAGGCAAAGTATAAAAGCTTAATACCTGGTATGCCAAAGTCATCCCTCACCTTCTCCACATCCGGTGTTATAGTGCCAAGATCCTCAGCTATAAAGGGCATAGTAGGGAAGCTTTCCTTTAGTTTGCCAAAGAACTCGTAAGCTGGAGCTTCTACCCAAGTACCGTTTACCGCTGTTTTCTCACCGTAAGGTATCTGGTAATACTTTACAAATCCCCTAAAGTGGTCAAGTCTCAAAAGGTCATACAGCTTAAGATTGTGTCTTATCCGCTGTATCCACCAATGGAAGTCCCTCTTTTGCAACTCTTCCCAGTTATAAACTGGGTTTCCCCAGAGCTGTCCTGTGGGTGAAAAATAGTCCGGTGGAACACCTGCAACAAATGTTGGATTTCCATTCTTGTCTAACTTAAAGATGTCTCTGTTGATAAAAACATCCGCACTGTCATAGGCTGGATATATGGGAAGGTCTCCCATAATAAGTATCCCTTTTTTGTTTGCGTAATCCTTTAGAGCAAGCCATTGCTTAAAAAACAGATACTGCCCAAAGGCTACCTTTTTTTCTTCTTCCTCTTCTCTGTAAATCTCTTTCCACTCTCTCCAAGGTTTCTTCTGTATTTTCCTGTTGACTTCAAAGATGGTGTAACCTTCGAGCCAGTGTATATTTTCTTGGAAAAATCTATAAAAAT
>JBEPZA010000095.1:0-3407 GCA_041641075.1 Aquificaceae bacterium
AAAAAGACACCATCGGGGTGCTTTGCTTTAAGTATTACGTTAAAGTTTATGGAGCTATCGGAAAAGGCTGTGTATCTAATAAAAGGTTCAAAATCTTTATCCGCTACATCAAGAGAACTTTGCACTTCTTTTGCAACATCAACGGTTACTTTTTCCACCTTATCTAAGTCGGACTCATAAGACACACCTAAAGGCACAATCACATTTAGGCTTGTATCCGGTTCCGTATGGTTTCTGACTATAGAGGTAGTTAGCCTTGAATTAGGAACTACTATCAATGTATTGGTTCGTGTTAGTATAAGAGTATTCATCCATGTTATATCTTTTACGTATCCCTCGTAGTCATTTTCCAAAATGATGTAGTCACCCACCTTTATGTAACCTGATGCAAGCAAGTTTAGACCTGCAAAGAAGTTGGATAGCGTAGGCTGAAGTGCCAGAGAAATAGCCAATGCACCGATACCTAAGGTTGTAACCAAGTGCAAAATGGGCACACCGTTATAACTCAGTATGGTAAATATCCCCAAAAGTAAAATGGAAGCTCTTATTATGTTGAATATTAGTCCCGTAGATGGGACTGGCATGCTTGCCTTGCTTGCATAATTACTTAGCATTAGGATAACTAGATTCGCAACCAACAGTGTTATGCCCAATATAAGTACGGAATCTGTTATCCTTTTTAGTAAGTGCAGATTTTTCTCGTCTAACGAAATAAAGAAAGCACTCAAATAAAAGGCGACAACAGGCAATATTAGGATAGAAGGTATCTTTACGGCTTTAATTATAAAGCTTAATGACTTGTATCTAGATAAATACCTAAGCACAATAACCTCGATGAAAATGAGGATAGCAAGAAGCAAAAGAAATACGACTAGAGCCACCATCTTCTATAAAGTTTCTTGACTAGCTTGTATCCAACAAAGAAGCCACCTATGTGAGCAAACCAAGCAACGCCACCCATGTGAGCAAAAGGTAGCGTAAGTAATCCATTTATCACCTGAAAGAAAATCCACATTCCTATAAATAGTGTAGCTGGCAACTCCATAAAGGTAAAGAATATAAATATGGGGACTAAAGCTAATATTCTGGCGTGCGGGAAAAGCCAAAGGTATGCACCAAGAACACCGCTTATTGCACCACTTGCGCCTACCATGGGAATATCCGCACCACCTAATATAAAACTAACCATCATCTGAATAACAGCTGCGCCTAAGCCTGAAATAAAGTATAACATCAGGTATCTAATCTTTCCTAACTTATCCTCTACATTGTCACCAAAAACCCACAGGAACCACATGTTACCAATAATGTGAAGCCAGCTTCCGTGCAAAAACATATGGGAAAGTAGCGTATAAGGCTGATGAAAGACATTGGCTGGAACCAAGCCAAAAGAATAAAAAAATTGATCCAGTTGGTAATCTTCAAGAGAAACTTCGTATAACCACACAACGGAACAGATTACTATTATGCTTAGATTTACTATAGGAAAACTTCCGCTTGGATTCTTGTCTTTTATCGGAATCATGCTATAATAATATACTATGACGATGGATAAAATATTGAGACTCACTTCTGGGAGTGTTTTACTTCTAGTATTTCTGATAGCAATACTTCCCTCAAATATACATTGGTTTTGGAAGGTTTTTATAGTATTTATGTCGTTAAATCAAATTCAATCAGCATTTACAGGATGGTGTCCAGTTATAACCTTGTATAGAAAGATAGGAATAAAAGAATGCCAGTGCTGATATGGAACCTATAGGTATAGAGGACTTTCTTAAGCTAGATCTTAGGCTTGCCAAGATACTCTCTGCGGAAAAAGTAGAAGGCTCAGAAAAGCTCATCAAGCTCAATGTCTCTCTCGGCGAGGAAGAAAGAACACTGGTCGCAGGGATAGCTAAGCACTACACACCCGATGAGCTCGTGGGAAAAAAGATTATTATGCTTGCCAATCTAAAGCCTCGCAAACTCTTTGGTATAGAATCTCAGGGGATGGTTTTGGCGGTCTCTGACGGTGAAAGCATGTCCTTGTTAGTTCCAGAAAAGGACATAAAGGAAGGTTCAAAGGTAAGTTAACTATTGCTTGAGTTCTATAGGTTCTATCTTAAAAAGATCTTCACCTTTGTAACCTTCTGTAAGCTTTTTGTAAGCCCATAAGCCACCGTAAGCGGAAAAAGGGAAAAACTCAAAACCTCTCTCGCAATTTAATTGATTCTTTAAACAAAGGCAGTTCTTTAATGGTTCCTCTAAAAGTTTTATATCGGAAAAGCCGTTATCGTTTAGTTCCCTACAAAAAATTTTGTTACTAACCTTTAACATAGCACAATTGGTATCCCTGTAACCTGAAAACAAAAGCATCATACTTAAATTTTCAAAAGCAATTAAAGGCTTTTGTTGCAAGTAAGCTATCGTTTTCATAAAGGTTACACCAATCCTTAAAGGTGTTGCGTAACCTACACCTATGGAAACTGCGTAAGCGTCAAATTCCTTCAAATTTACACCGTAGGTTTTAAAAACCTCAGGCAGAATTTGTAAAAGCTTTTCTGAGTGTTCCTTGTAATACAAAAACACCAACTTTCCATCTTCTACAATGGAAAAATTAACGGTGGAAAAGGATGTGTCCAAAGAAAAAATTCTCATAACGGGGGCAAAAGCTCGTAGTGTTTATATTGGCATTCCCATGTATAAGAAAATCTCAAAAGTAAAGATTCATCAAAAGGCTTTCCAATAAGCTGACCACCTATAGGCAAGTTGCCATCCATTCCTATGGGTATGGATATGGCTGGAAGTCCTGCCAAGTTCACAGAAACGGTAAAAATATCCGAAAGATACATCTGTATAGGGTCTTGCGTCTTTTCTCCAAACTTAAAAGCCACCGTAGGAGTAGTAGGACTTGCTATTACATCCACGCTTTCAAAAGCTTTATCAAAGTCCATCTTAATCAAATTCCTAACTTTCATAGCCTTTAGGTAGTAGGCATCGTAGTAACCGGTAGAAAGGGCAAAGGTTCCAAGCATAATCCTTCTTTTTACCTCTTGTCCAAAGCCTTCATCCCTTGTCCTTGCATACAAAGAATACAAATCCGTATAATCCTTTGTTCTATAGCCATACCTAATTCCATCGTATCTTGCCAAGTTGGAAGACGCTTCGGAAGGAGCTATTATGTAGTAAACAGGTATGGAATACTTGATATGTGGCAGTGAAACCTCTACTATATGGCAACCTATGGATTCAAAAAATTTTAGAAATTTGTCAAAGGCTTCCTTTACTTCCTTTTGAATAGGGAAATCGAAAAACTCCTTTGGAACTCCAATTTTTACACCTTTTACGTCCTTTTTCATCTCCTCTAAGTAGTTAGGAACTTCAACCTTTGCTGATGTGGAATCTCTTGGATCATAACCCGATAT
>JBEPZA010000096.1:0-3389 GCA_041641075.1 Aquificaceae bacterium
TGTTTTGTAATCAAAGCCTTCCATAACACCAGCCATGGCTAAGCCTGATATGAACTTAAACACAAAAGCAGGTCCCGAGCCAGCCAAAGCGGTAAAGGAATCCATAAGTCTTTCTTCAATTGGGTAAAGTTTTCCGCACGATGAAAAGAGATTTATAAATTTTTCTCGGTATTCTTTTTCCAAATCCGTAACAAAGGCTATGCACCCCTTTTGGACCTTTACGTTAATGTTTGGCATGGTTCGTATAATTTTTGCCTTTTCTCCTAGTATACTTTTCATCTTCTCCAAGCTTAGTCCGGCTACTATGCTAACTAAGATTTCCTTTTCTATGTTGCTCTTTAGTTGATTTAAAACTTCTTCCGCATCCTTTGGCTTTACTGCAAGCAAGAGAAAATCGCTTCCAAGAAGGAAGTCTACGCTTTTTGCCACTCCAAAACCAAGCTCTAGGGCTTTTTGTTTTTTAGATTCTTCTTTGTCGTAAATTACTACGTTTGAAGAGTCCTTTAGGCAATGGGCAAAGGCACTGCCCATATTGCCAAAGCCAATTATTCCAACTTGCATAAACTTAGTATACAAATATGCTTGATATTTGTGTAGCTAATCTATCCGCTAGTATTTTTAGCATTTGCGGTTTGTCCATGTTGGTTTTTTCTGCTATAACTGATATGCGTGTCTCGTGCTCTTTTTTAGTATTTCCTATGTTTTCTTGAATACGAACTTCTGCTATGCCAGTAAACTTATTTATGGCTACAGCTTTACCAACTAGCCCACCTATCAGACCTCCTATGACCGCACCACCAATAGCTCCAGCTATATTTTCTCTTATTCCTCCTCCTATGTAACTGCCGGCTATTGCACCTCCTACACTACCTACTGCCATACCATCTTCTACTATGCTTTCCCTTTCTTCGTTTAGATAAAGAACGTTAACTTGAACAATATAGTCAGCTTTGCTTGGATCATCCACGACATTAAACCCTTTTTCACTTATCTTGCGTTTCAGAAGATCCGTAAAATCTATGTCGTTGTATCCCGAAGTATTCATAACACGCACATAGACGTTTCTGTTTTTTGAAAGGTTCTGTGGGTCTAACCAAATACTCTGAGTCATGCTTGTGTTAATCCTCGGTTCTGTGTATTCTATGGCTTTCATAGTACCAGCACATCCCATAACGAAAACCATGGAAGGTATAACCAAGAACTTTACTAACCTCATAGTTATCCCTCCTGACATAAGTAGTATAGAACTATATATTATGACATAAATTATCAATTTTTGGAAGACATTATGTTATATTTTAGGCATGGACAGATACGAGGACTTTATTTGGGATTTGACACATAAAGTTTTAGAGGGCTACCAAGTAACAAAAGAGGAAGCGCTAAACATTCTAACCATTCCTGACGAATACATAGCTTTACTTGTTTATGCTGCTCAAAAGGTAAAGGCTCGTTTTCACGATCCAAATAAGATAGAGTTCTGTTCCATAATAAATGCGAAAAGTGGCGCATGTTCAGAGGATTGCAAGTTTTGCGCCCAATCTAAATTTTACAAAACTCCCATAAATATCTACAACTTAGTTCCCAAGGAAGAAATTGTGGAAGGTGCATACAGGGGTGTGGAGTATGGAGCAAACAGGTATTGTGTAGTTCTAAGTGGTAAATCTGCGTCAAAGGAAGAAGTGGAGCGAATTGTAGAAAGCGTAATAGAAATTAAAGAGGTAGAAAAAATCCCCATAAATGTTTGTGTATCTGCTGGCACTCTTTCGGAAGAAGACCTAAAAAAACTAAAAGAAGCGGGTGTCAGAAGGATTAATCACAACTTGGAAAGTTCAAGAAACTTTTTCCCCAACATAGTATCCACACACACCTGGGAAGAAAGGCACGAAACAATAAAGAGGATTAAAAAGGTTGGACTTTCCGCATGCTGTGGTGGAATTTTTGGTATGGGAGAGACCTTAGAGGACAGGGTGGATTTAGCCTTAACGTATAGAGAGTTAGGAGTAGACTCTATACCTCTTAATTTTCTGATGCCCATAGAAGGAACGCCACTGGCTAACGCACCAGGTATAACTCCATTGGAAGCATTAAAGACCATAGCCATGTTTAGATTTACCAATCCAAAGGCTGAACTTAGACTATGCGGTGGAAGGGAACAAAACTTGAGAGACTTTCATGGAATGGCTGTATTGATGACCAACGCTATGATGGTAGGTGGATACTTAACACGAGCTGGAAGGGACATATCAAAGGATTATCAATTACTCAAAGACCTAAAGGCTCAGCGTCTTGTAAAGGAAGAACTGTAAGTTTTATAAAGCCACACAAGAAGACCTGTGATTGGAAAGACAGACATCAGTAAAGCCGAGAGTTTGTAGTTATCCTTTGTTACAAAAAGTAAAAAACTCCAAACAAAAAGCCCCAAGCTTGATGAAATCCTTTCTGTGAGAGACAAAAAGGACATTCTTACAGAGACCTCGCCTATGGGAAAGTTTTCTATGAGATAAACCCTCGAAACTGTCCAAAGATGAGCCAAAGAAAAACCTCCCAAAAAGCCTATACCAATCAAAAGCTCCTTTGGAGCAAGATACAGGGAAACCAAAAAAGCTAACCAAAGGAAAAAACCAAAGGGAAATATTTTTCTACTACTGTGTTTACTTACAACTTTTCCCCAAAAAATTCCTCCTACCACACCACCTAAGGCAGAAAAACCTATGGTTTTGTAGACCTGCGCATCATCAAGCAAGTAAACTTTTTTCAGATATATGCCCATCATGGCTATTAGTGTATTGGCTACTTCCGTTACACAAAGCAAGGAGACGATAAAAAGTAAAAAGCTTCTGTTCATAAATACCTTGCCCAAGTTTACGTTGGATTTTTTGTTGAGGTTTTCTAAAAACACGATGGAAGGCGCAGATACAATAAAGAAAATCAAAGGGACTATCAAAAATACACTTGGAATTTCTAATATCTTAGCTAAGAACATAAGTGCTATGACTGAACCTACGTAGCCCAAAGTAACTCCAATACCAGATATGAGTCCTCTATTTTCAAAAGACGCAAGCAAGGAGTTGTAAAAAACCATAGACTGCTGGTGACTTACAGCCATCAAAGAATACACAAACAGTGCCAAAACAGGAAGCATATATACAAAGTGCAAAGAAACTCCAAGCAACGTAGTTAACAAAACAAAAATAACAAAAAGATGTTTCCTTATAGCCTTTTCATCGGCTACTTTGCCAAGATACAAAGCAAGGAAGAAAGACAAAAGAAAGGAAGAGCCATACACTAAGGAGTAAATCTTAGTATCTATGTGCTCAGTTATATACAGAGGAAAAAAGGTGGAAAAAATAAGAGCTCCTAAAATAGTCTCGGCTGTGTCGAATAAG
>JBEPZA010000097.1:0-3329 GCA_041641075.1 Aquificaceae bacterium
GTTCATGTCTTACCCTCCTCATTTATTAATCCCTTCAACCAAAACTCAACCAATTCTTTACACATATAGCTTATATCTACCTCTTCTTTTTCAATAACCTCTTTAATGATTTCCTTCATAGTCCCCACTATAGCCAATGCAAAAAGGTGCGTGTTGTGAGGTTTTAGCAAACCCATACTTATACCTTTCTTTAGGGAGTTTTCAATCATCTCAATCAGATCCCGTACAAACTCATCGATAATGCGGGAATTTTTGTTCCATTTGTCCCTGTATAGGACTATCTTGGTTAGGTCTTTGTTCTTCAGAGCGTAATAAATAACACCACAGATGTTAGAAAGCACTTGCTGTTGGATATCAAACGAAGTATCTATTGGTTTTATGATTTGTTTTAAATCGTCAATAGCTCTTTTTAGAACCTCTCTGAAGATTTCATCTTTACTTTCAAAGTATAAGTAAAAGGTGCCTCTCGCAACTCCCGCTTTTTCTATTATGTGGCTTATGTGTGCATCATGGTAGCCTTTTTCCGAAAAGACTTTTCTTGCAGACTTTATAAGCAGTTCCTTTGTTTGAACTGACATGTCAGTCTAATCTAGATTTTTAGATGTGATTTGTGTATGAGTAATATCATAAGTATTAATTGCTTCTGTGCTCGTATCTCTGTGCTTGTATTGGAGGACAAGAAATATCAGCATAAGAACAAAAGACGCAACAGTCACCTTTCTTGGGCTTAATAACTTGCTTGCAGTGAATACACTCGTAAAAATACACACAACTATCCGTGGGCATTTCCACCTTTTGTAGGTAACCACACTTTGGGCACTTAAGATTAGCTTTTGTTATCATTCTATACGCTCCTCAAGATTAAAATATAGAGCTTTTAATCATTCAGCAAATAGAGTAAATCTTTGACAAGAAGCGATATTCGTTTATAATTAAATGAACAAATTCTTATTCTACTTTAGGAGGTTTAAAATGGCTATAAAAACCAAGATAGACTTTGACACATGCACATCATGCGAGCTATGCTACGACAGAATACCAGAGGTTTACAAAAACAGAGGAGACGGCATAGCTGATGTGGTCAATCCTGGTCCAGATGGATGGATGGTTGTGCCTGCAGAGCTGGAACAAGAAGTAAAAGAGGTAGCAGACGAATGTCCCAGTGGCTCTATTCTTGTAGAGGAATGAATATCGATATTAAAATAGATGAAGAAACTTGTACTGCATGCCAGTTGTGTTACGAGCTTCTGCCCGATATATTCGTGGATAGGGGCGATGGTATTCCAATTGTCCTAAGGAAGAATATAAACAACCAGGTTTTGCCAAGAATAGAAGAAGTGGCATCAGACTGCCCCTCCTCTTCTATATTAATTCACATTGGATAAAGTTATTTTTCTCGGCACTGCTGGTGGCAGGGCTAGTGTTTTCAGATTGGCTAGAAGGTCAGGAGGTTTTTTGTTAAACTTGTCTGGGCGTTGGGTGCACGTAGACCCGGGACCCGGATGTTTCGTTTACCTCCACCAAATGAGATTTGATATCAGAAAACTGGACTTAGTGGTGCTATCTCACATACACCTTGATCACTCTTCTGATATAAATGCAGTTATAGAGTCCGCTACGGATGGCGGGAAAAAAAGACACGTGGCTCTATTTGCACCTAAAGAGGCTTTCGATGGAGATAACAGAGTAGTTTTGCCATTTATAAGAGAGAGGCTTTCTTTAGAAGGTTTTTTAGAAGAAGGGAAGGAGCTTAATTATCTTGATATAAAGGTAAAAGCTGTAATGAAGCACACACATCACAATTCAGATACCTATGCCTTGTTGTTTAACGATAGCGTATTGTACGTATCGTGTGCATTGTTTGAAACTAGAATGCTAGAAATGTACCCAAAAAACGTGGACCTTATGATTATAAATACAACACTGTATAAAAAGGTTAAGTATATTGAACACTTATCCGTCGATGATGCCAAAATCCTAATAAGAGAGTTAAAACCAAAGAAAGCAGTAATAACCCACTTTGGATGGGAGTTTTTAGAAAACTACGACACGGACAGAGTGGCTCAGGAAATTTCTCAGGAAACGGGTGTAAAGACGTATGCGGCATACGATGGTATGGTTATGGAGATTTAGATGATTGAAAACTTGTTTCCTTCTTTGAAAGCTTGGGCTGAAAGTTTTGTTCAAAATCACGGCTACACTGCTCTTTTTATTCTTTCTTTTAGTGAGTCCATAATACAGCCTATTCCACCTTATCCTTTTGTAGCTTCTGCCCCACTTTTTGGTCTAAGCCCCTATGTAGCGGGTTTTGTCGCCTTTGTTGGTAACTTGTTAGGCGCTGTTGTAGCTTACTTTTTAGCCAAGGTTTTAGGTGAAGCATTCGTAAAGAAGATATTTAAAGAAAAACTTTACTTAAAAGGGGAAGCCTTGTTTAACAGATACGGTTTTTTAGCTGTGTTAATTGGCGAGCCTTATAAGCTTATGTGTTGGTTAGCTGGAATTTTTAATATGCCTTTCTGGAGTTTTCTTTTGGCAAGTGTCATAGCGAGAGCTGTAAGGATAGGAGCTTTTGTTTTGTTTGGTGACGTGATTGGTAGGCTTTTTCATTAATGGGTGCGGGAGGACTCGAACCCCCAACCGGGCGGTTATGAGCCGCCCGCTCTGCCATTGAGCTACGCACCCAATAGGACAATGAAATATTATATATCTTTTGTTGCTCATAATCAAGTCTTATTCGTTTATGTTAGGCTTTAGTCGATTTTGAGTAAATTTTCACCTTTTCCGAGAACCACTAGTATATCACCTTCTAGTATAACTTCATTGCTTGAAGGATTTATTATCATGTTCTCACCCCTCTTGATTAGTAAGACTGTTAGACCGTATCTCTTCCTTAAATCTATATCCTTTAGGCTTTTGTTTATCATACGAGAAGAAGGCTTTATTTCGTATATTCCATAACCAGGTGCCAAAGAAATCTCTTCTAAAAAGCCCCCCAATAGTAAAGAATGAGCCAACCTTTCTGCCATATCTCTTTCGGGATGTATTACCCTGCTCACCCCAAGTTTTTGGAGAAGTTTTCCATGAAGCTCACTCACCGCTTTAGCTATTATCTCCTTTACTCCCAAATCCATAAGTTGCATTACTACTAAAGTGTTAGCTTCTATGTTCTCGCCTATACTAACTATAACCACATCCGCTGTGTATATCCCCGATTCCTTTAGAGCTCTCTCGTCTGTGGCATCCAGTGTGTAAGCCCTTGTTACGTAATCGCTTATTAGACGCACCTTTTCCTGGTCTATATCGCAAGCTATAATCTCTGCACCCCCTTC
>JBEPZA010000098.1:0-3309 GCA_041641075.1 Aquificaceae bacterium
AAATGAGCCTAAACTGTTACCAGCTAACTACACTCAAGGTTTAGATAATATATCTTCTGAAGATTTCCTAAAGATATACCTGGAGACGTTGAAATATCAGGACCCTTTCCAAGGACAAGATTTATCAAAAATGTTAGATGATATGGTTAAGCTCAATCAAGTGAACTACCTAAATAGCACGAAAAAGTTCTTTGATGATATAAAAGGATGGCTAAAACAAATTACTATGATTTCTAGTATTAGTCTTATAGATAAAAGCGTTGTTATATCCACGGATACACTAAATACCTTTAAGAATAGTGAGTACTACATACTCTCCGGAGACAACTACAGACAAGTAAAGCTCGTGATATTGGATGGAGATACAGTGATTAAGGAAGTAGAACTAGACCTGAAGAAAGGCTTAAACCCTTTGCATGTGAGTGATATACCAAAAGGGCAGTACACGATAAAAATTTACAGGGAAGGCTTAGAGTTAAACGATGTCGTATTAGGTCTAAAAGGTAATATAAAATCTGTAATGGTTTTAAGTGGTAGTTTGACTCTTGAACTCAGCGATGGATCTTTGATAGATCCATCTAAAATAGTACATATGGGGGGATAGAACCATGATGAGAAGTTTCTTCAATGCAGTCACGGGCATGAACGCTTACAGAACATGGATGGACGTTATATCCGATAACCTAGCAAACGTAAATACTATTGGGTTCAAAGGTAGTAGGCCAATATTTCAGGATGTATTATCTTCTGTGACTGTAGGTATTAACACAGTTACCAACACTATAAAGACGACCACTTACGGTGCGGGTACTGTTGTGGACAACACACAAAAAGTATGGGTCTCCGGCAACTTCAAACAAACTGGTATGAATACAGACCTAGCCGTCCAAGGTAAAAGTCTATTTATACTAAAAGATCCCGTTCATGGCGCTCAGTATTATACGCGCGATGGACAATATAGACTCAGTAAAGACGGATTCATGGTAAACTCTAATGGATACAAACTTCAGGGCTTTAAAGTAGACGAAAGAGGAAAGATTATAGGTACTAGTCCCGAAGATATTTATGTGGTACCCAAACTTGATCCAAAGGCCACAAACGTAATAAGATTTTTGCAACCGACAAACCTAAATGCGAATGTTAATCCTCCACAAGTCGCGTTTAACCCTAACGACCCCACAAGCTACAACTACAAATACACAGTAACCATATATGACTCTCTGGGAACCCCCTATCAAGCCGACCTTTTCTTTGTGAGAACAAATACACCAAATGTATGGAACATACATCTAAGATCTGATATAAATCCCAATATTTCTGGTTACGAACTCAGCGGCGATTGGACAGGTGTAGTTTTCTCTCCTGAGGGTCGACTAATATATGATAACAATGTCATTCAACGAGAGCCAAGTCCCGATGGCAAGACCTTTCTATATTACTTGAATCCCAATAACTTAATCGTTCCGACCTCTACACCTAGCGGAGGAAGCTTTAATCCCCCTGGAGAGTGGCGCGTATACGTAGGAGAATCCCCTCAAACAAATCTCCCTAATCCCCCTTATCCTTTAGCAAACTCCTTTATAACTCAGCATACTGCGGATTTCGTTGTTACTGCTGAACAAAACGGTTACACAAAAGGGGATCTGGTAGATGTATACGTTTTGTCTGAAGATGGCGCGGTTGTTGGCGTTTACTCCAATGGTAAGTCTTTGCCTCTATATAGGGTTGCACTTGCATTATTTTCAGATCCCGAAGAGCTAATAAAAAAGGGTGCTAACTTATACACCTCCATTTCTACACCTACCATAATGACGCCGGGTGGATCGGAGAGGATAAGATCCGGTATGGTGGAAATGTCCAATGTAGATATTGCATCCGAATTTATAAACCTAATATCTGCTCAGAGGTCCTATCAGGCAAACGCAAGAGTTATAACCTCTTCCAGCACTATCCTAGAAGAGGCTATAAACTTAATACGTTAAACGTGAGGCTCTTAGAAAGGAACTAACCGATGGAAGAGTCCAAAAAGGCCTTCTCCAGGGTTTCCAAATCTTGTTCCGTATAGCTCACGCTTGCTGTGAGTCTAAGTCTGGCCTTGCCCATAGGAACTGTGGGGTATCTTATTGCTTGTATAAACACACCTCTACTTAAAAGAATTTTGGAAAGCTCGATAGCTTTTTTTTCTGAAAACACTATTACTGGAATTATAGGTGTTTGACTGTATAGGATTTTGTAACCTGTTTTTCCCAGAATCTTAACAATTTTTTCTTCTTTAGCTCTGAGCATATTTATAAGATCTGGGTTCTTCTGTATTATCTCTATCGCTTTTTTTACTCCAGCACAAAGAGAAGGAGGAAGGGATGTAGAAAATATTAGAGATCTGGATTTATTTACGATATACTGACAGAGTTTGTCTGTGCCACAAACAAAAGCACCATAGCCCCCTAGAGCCTTTGAGAGTGTCCCCATAACTACGATGTTTTCTTCCCATTCTTGGTTAAAAAGCTCCAATGCACCTTTACCAAAGTTCCCTACGGTTCCTGTTGCGTGTGCCTCGTCTAGATAAAGTAAGCAGTCGTAACTTTTGGCTAATTTTTGAAGAATATTAACGTTTGCTACATCCCCATCCATACTAAACACGCTGTCTGTAACTACTAAACACCTTCTGTGATTTCTTCTGTGAAGTTTGAGCAGTTCTTCCAAATGTTCATAATCTAAGTGTCTGTAAACAAACTTTTTGGCTTTGGACAGTCTACATGCATCTATTATGCTTGCATGGTTTAGCTCATCACTGAATATAACGTCCTTATCATCCGTCAGAGCTCCTATGCTTCCCAGATTGGCCAAGTAACCAGACCCAAAAAGAACACAAGAAGGCAAACTCTTGAACTCACAAATTTTCTCTTCCAGTTCTCTATGATACACGGTGTAACCAGAGACCAACTGACTTGCCCCAGAACCAAGCCCTACATCTTTTAAGACTCTTATGACCTCTTCTACGACTTCTGGGTGATTTTTTAAGCCAAGGTAGTCGTTAGAACAGAAAACTTTAACATTCTCTGGAACTTTTCTTTCCCTGTAGAGAGAGAGATTTTTAATGTTCTCTATTTCATCAGAAATCCAATCTAACATACGCTCATTTTATGAGCTTATCCAGATCTTCCTTTTCAGGTACACCTGAGTGCATCAAACCGTTCATTCCTATAAATGTTGGTGTACCACCAATACCTAAACGCTGTGCTAAAAATTCTATATTTTGCTGTACCTTTGCTTTACCCTGGTCACATTGATTAGTTCCATAATTGCCTG